>JBGPFV010000078.1:0-9114 GCA_041483535.1 Terriglobia bacterium
CATCATGGGAATGACGATCTGGAACTCCGTGCTCCAGAAGCCGGCCCCATCCACGGCAGCGGCCTCCGGAATATCCTTGGGAATGGCGGTCCTGCCCGCGAGCAAGATGACCGTAGCAAATGGCAGCAGGCGCCAGCTATGGACCAACAGGACGGAAGTGATGGCCAGACTCGGTTCGCCGAGCCACATGGGAGCGCTGAACGGCTTGTAAATGTGCGCGGCCACAAGCACCCAGGTGATCACGCTGTAGATCGAATCGAGGATCCATTTCCATCCAATGGCACCCAGCGCGATGGGCGCAACCCACGGCAGAAGAATCAGAAAACGGATCAGGCCGCGGCCACGGAACGTGTTTTCCAGGGCAATAGCGAGAATGTGGGCGCCGACGATCACGACAATTTGGGAGCCGATGGTAAAGATCAGCGAATTGCGGATGGCAACGCGAAAACTGGGGCTTTGCAGGATGCTGCGGAAGTTTTCCAGGCCAACAAAATGCATTTCGGTATTGCCGATGCGGGCGTCGCTGAAAGCATAAAAGATCGCGAGAAAAAAAGGTCCACCCACGAGCAGCAAGATGTAGAGAACCGCAGGTGAAAACATGGCCGCGCCTAACAGCGGGCTCTGCGCCGCGCCGATGGACTTTATCTTGCTGCGGGCTACTGCCACGACAAAGCCCTCGGTTCGACCAGCTTTTCGGTAATGCGGTCGAAAAATTTCAGCGCGGGCTGCGGAACGACAAAATTACAGGTATCGCCCAAGTTCAGGTCCTGAGCCGAAGCGAGCCGCGAGAATATTTCCTTGCCCTCAAACTTTCCGCCGACCAGTGTGCCGGAGACAATCCACTCCGAGCCCAGGTATTCCCTGTTCTCCACTTTGAAGCGGAACGGGACGGAGTCGCCGGGGCTGGCGGAGGCAGGCCGGAAATGCTCCGGACGGAAGCCGACGATTACGTCGCCAAGCTCGACCAGGTTCATCGGCGGCGAGCCGAGGAAGGTGGCGACGAAGGTGTCGGCAGGATGGTCATAGACATCGGTGGGAGTGCCGAGCTGGTGCACAACACCTTTATTCAGCACCATGACTCGGTCGCCCATGGCCATGGCTTCCACTTGATCATGCGTGACGTAGATGGTGGTCGTACCCACGCGGCGGTGAAACTGCTCGAGCTCTTCGCGGGCTGAGGCTCGGAGCTTGGCGTCGAGGTTGGAGAGAGGCTCATCGAGAAGAAAGACGGCGGGTTCGCGCACGATGGCCCGCGCCAGAGCGACCCGTTGACGCTCACCTCCGGAGAGTTCGCGCGGCTTGCGCTCGAGGAGCGCGCCAATGCCAAGAAGGGAAGCCGCCCATTCCACCTTTTCCTTATGCAGTTCTTTCTTTACGTTCTGAGCCTTCAGCGGGAAAGCAATGTTTTTGTAGACCGAGAGGTGAGGATAGAGGGCGTAGCTCTGGAAGACCATGGCGATGCGGCGGTCGCGCGGACTGAGGTCGTTGACCACTCGCCCGCCAATGAGGATTTCGCCGGACGTGGGAGTTTCCAGCCCGGCGATCATCCGCAAGAGAGTCGTTTTTCCGGAGCCAGAGGGCCCGAGGAAAACCAGAAACTCGCCTTCGCGAGTTTCCAGGTTCACGTGGTTGACGGCTCCGAGTTGTCCTTCTTTGAATACCTTTGTCAGATCACGCGTCTGAACGACAGCCATCGGCCCCCCATCCGGTCATTTCCATCTGGCAAAGATACGCTTGTATTCGTCTTCGGCAGCCTTGGCGGCATTCTCCGGCGTTTCATCGCCGCGCGCCACTTTGGCGAACATGGTGGGAATGATCCATGCTTTAAAAGCCTCGTCGATGCCGGCGGAGCCGTAACCGGGATAACCGACGTTGGTCGCCCAATCGAGTACGTTGCCGAGGACTTTATATTTGTCCGCGGGATTGGCCCGCGGATCGTTGGAGATTTCCTGCTTGAGGTTGGGAACGGTGGTGGGAAAGCAAGGGAAATTGTAAAACTGGCCGGCCACAAAAGAGTCATGGAAGGCGTCAATGAGGTCGATCAGGAATTGCTGGGCGCCGTCTTTGTTTTCGGCGAATTCCCAGATCAGGTAGCAGTCCATGACGTGCTCGGCGGCGATGCGCCGCACCGGCCCTTTGGGCGCTGGGCAGATCATGATCTTGGAGTCAATGGGTAGATGCTCCCTCTCCGACTGGCGAGTAACGGAGATGGCATTGGCGACGTAGGAAACGCGGCCGGCAAGCATGGCCTGATTGTTGGATGGGGGAGTCCAAGTGAAGACTTCAGGAGTTTCGGATTCCTGGTAAAGAGCCTTCATGAACTTCAGGGCCTCGACCGTCTCCTTGGAATTGATGGTGACATTGCCGGCTTCATCCTGCTCGGCGCCGCCAAACGACCAGAGCAGGGCGCGCATGGCCATGCTGGTGTCGAGTTCTTGCGAAAGCCCCAAGCCGCAAGGATGGCCTGACTTGTCCCTGATTTTCTTGGCGCCGACCCGCAGATCCTCGTAGGTATCGGGACCATTCGGGAACCCCGCTTCGGTCCACCAGTCCTTGTGCCAGTTGCCGGGATCGGGGACGTAGGAATCGGAAAAAGCGAAATAGCGCTTGGTCTTTGGATTGTAGGTGGACTTGTGGGCGAGATCGATCTTCTTGCCGTGCTTCTTCTCCACCTCCTGGTACACATGGGACATGTCAATGGTTTGCTTCTCATAGGCGGCGGGCGGCGAGAGCAGCATGAACAGGTCGTGCCCCTTCCGTGCCGAGGCCTCCGAGGCAGCTTTCGCGTTAAGGTCGACCAGGTTGATGTGATCGACGATGACGTTCGTGCCGTGCTTCTCTCCCCACTGCTTGCAGAAGGTCCCGTCAAACCAGGTGTCGTACGCGGGGACGAAATGACTCCACTGGAGTATTTTTAGCGTCTTCTGCTGCGCCGCAGCCTTCTCCGGAAACAGAAAAAACGGGCCGGAAGCCACGCCGACTGCAAGGGCGCCGCCACCTGTCCACTTGATGAAGTCTCGACGTGACAGCCTTTCCTGTTTTTTCTTTGCCATGTTGGTACCCTCCGCGGAAAAGATGGGGCCCGAAAAGCTCCCTCCAAAGATGGAAGGAGTTTGGCCGAACCGATAATGCTCCTAGGCGGGCTTGCGCGTCAATCGGGAGAGCTTTTTTTATGTCGCCGACTTGTCCCAGATCTTGTGGCCGCGGAGTTTTCTGCCAGAGCGAAGTACCGACGAGGAAGACTACCTTTCCAGCGCATTGCGGTCCCAATTGCCGAGGCTTGCCCCAGCCTCGTATGTGCTTTGGCAAAACTCGAGCAGTGCGGTGGTGGGCGATTCGGCTTGGCGCACGTCCTCGTACATCAGGAGGAACTCACCGAGCTGCTTCTCATAGTGGGCGGCATTGGGCCGGACGGGGGCGTCTTTGAATCCCCGCGGCTCGGGGACCATGTAGGAATAGAAGGCTGCATCTTTGACATCGCCACTGCCAGGCCAAAAGCCAACACTGCTGACTTCATGGGAATAAGCTTCTCGCGTCATCGCGTCGGCGCCGGGGCGTTCGGGAGCTCGGCGACCTGAAAAGCGGGTGACCGCAAGGTCGAAGCTTCCCCAGAAAAAATGCAAGGGGCTGCATTTGCCGATGAATCCCGACCTGAATTGGCTGAAGACGGCGTCCACCGACAACAGAATCCGCCAGAATCTCTCCACTGCCGCGGGATCGTAGGAGCGATGCAGGCGATCTTGGTCGAAGGGAATCGGATTGGGGATTTCGACCGGCATTCGCCAGATTTTGACGTCGATTCCCGCGGATCGAAGCATTGCCATGAATTCCCCGTAGAACTCGGCCACCGAGCGAGGCGCCAGCGGGAGTGTCTTCAGAATTCCATCCGTCGTCTCGAGCACAAGCTGGTGTCGTAAGAAGTCAAACCAGAGCTCGAATGCTCTTTGTCCATACGGGATTCGAGATGTGGTCAGGCCCCGCGCGGTTACGTACAACGGGACATTCCACCAGTGGTTCATGAGCGGCGTCAGACGCAGCCGGACCTTACCCACCATCTGGGTCCACATATGGAGCGTGGCGTACGTCTCCTGCCATGAATCCAGCGGCAGTGGGGGCCAGCATTCCGGTCGATCGGCGACGGCGTGCAGCATCGTTCGGCTCCTAAGCAATCCGCGTTCCGGGACGCAGTTTGCGCGGTCTCGCGCCGGGTAAGGACCTCGCCGGCCAACCTGAACGGCGAGGTCCCCTGTTTTCGTTTTTCTCCCAGCAGCGTTGTGCGGAGCCAGGTCGAAAGATCCGGCCTTCACACCAGAGTAAAGGCCGGACGAGGCTTAAGCCGCCGCTAGCTGGCTTCGCTCGAAGAACGCAAGCAGGTCGGCATTAATCTGGTCCGCATTGGTTGTGGGCATCCCGTGCGGAAAACCTGGATAAACCTTGAGCGTGGCGTTCTTCACAATCTTCGCGGACATCAGGCCCGCCGCACCGATCGGCACGATTTGGTCGTCGTCGCCATGGAGAATGAGAGTTTGCACGTCGAACTTTTTGAGGTCCTCGGTAAAATCCGTCTCTGAGAAAGCCTTGATGCAGTCGTAGTGGGCCTTCATCCCTCCCATCATTCCTTGCAACCACCAATGCTCCCGGATGCCTTCGGAAATTTTGGCGCCCGGCCGGTTATAGCCGTAGAACGGGAGCGTAATGTCCTTGTAAAACTGCGCTCGATTGTTCGCAAGTTCAGCCCGCAGGCTGTCGAAGACCGAGATGGGCGCACCACCGGGATTCTTGTCCGTTTTCACCATCAGCGGGGGCACGGCGCTGATGAGCACGGCCATGGCGACACGTTTTGAGCCATACCGGCCGATGTAACGGGCAACTTCTCCGCCACCGGTTGAGTGGCCCACATGGATTGCGTTCTTTAGATCGAGCTTGTCAGTCAGAGCCGCGAGATCGTCGGCGTAGGTGTCCATCTCGTTACCATCCCACGTCTGGGTGGAGCGGCCGTGGCCTCGCCGGTCGTGTGCGATGACTCGATACCCACGCTGACCGAAGAACAACATCTGTCCGTCCCAGTCGTCCGCGGTGAGCGGCCAGCCGTGACTGAACACTATGGGCTGTCCCTTGCCCCAGTCCTTGTAGTAAATCTGCGTACCGTCTTTTGTGGTAATCGTTGGCATACAAGTTCTCCTTGGCTTGTGATCTTGTCTCCCGCAAGCTGCAATAGTTGATTGACCTGGGGGTCCTTCCGTTTCAACAAATCGTAATCTGGAGCCAGGCAAGCACACACTCAAGCCTGCCAATGCCCGACCATCAGAGAAACTTTTGCCATGCCTCGGAGGCCTCCTTCGTCGGTCCTCAAGCACCCAGTGCCCGGTGTTTTTCAGCACGTCGACAGTCGCCGCCGATCAGCGATGTTTGATAAAGGCGCCGGTTTGCAGTTCGGCCATGGCTTGGCGTAGCTGCTCCTGCGTGTTCATTACGATCGGGCCGTACCAGGCAACCGGCTCCTCGATCGGCTTACCCGATACCAGCAGGAAACGGATACCCTCGTCGGAAGCCTGGACGTTGATCTCGTCGCCGCGGTCAAACAGCACCAGCGAGTGATTCCCGACGTCGTACACGGGCGGCGCATCCGGTTTCGCGACCTGCTCGGTCAGGACGGCGCGGGGAGCCGACGCGTCGCGGAACGTGCCCGAGCCCGCGAAGACGTAGGCAAAGGCATTGCGCGTGGTCTCAATCTGGAGCCGCTTCCGCTGGCCCGGTGCAACCGAGATATCGAGGTAACTCGGATCCGCGGCTACTCCTTCCACGGGTCCCTTTTTACCCCAGAAGTCGCCACAGATGATGCGGACGCGGGTGCCGTCATCGTCGGTGACCTCGGGGATCGCGCTTGCGGGAATATCCTGATAGCGGGGGTCGGTCATCTTCAGCGATGAGGGAAGGTTCGCCCACAACTGGAAGCCGTGCATGCGCCCCTGCTTGTCGCCTTTCGGCATCTCCTGGTGCAGGATTCCGCTCCCGGCGGTCATCCATTGCACGTCGCCGGCGGTCATCTTGCCTTTGTTGCCCAGGCTGTCGCCGTGTTCCACCGAGCCGGCAAGCACATAGGTGATGGTTTCAATGCCGCGGTGGGGATGCCATGGAAATCCCGCCAGATAATCCTCCGGGTTGTCGTTGCGAAAATCATCCAGCAGAAGAAAGGGATCGAAATCCTTCGTCTTGCCGAAGCCGAAGGCGCGTTGCAGCTTCACGCCGGCGCCCTCGACGGTCGGTTTCGGTTGAATGATCTGTCTAACTGGGCGTAGTGACATAAATCTTCCTCTTCTTTCTTTTTTCTGCGCCGCGCATGCGCTCGACTCGCGCCGCGCGGCGATTCGGTTAGGCCTTCAGGAATTCGACGTCCAAGGTGATGGTCACTTCGTCGCCGACGAGAATACCACCGGTCTCGAGCGCCGCGTTCCAGGTCAGGCCGAAGTCCTTGCGGTTGATCTTTGTGGTCGCTGAGGCTGCAACTCGGGTGTTGCCCCAGGGATCTTTCGTGGGTGGGGTGGGACCTTCAACGGTAAACTGCACCTTGCGCGTGACCCCGCGAATGGTCAAGTTGCCCTCCACGGCCAATTCTCCGTCCCGGACAAGGGTAATGGCCGTAGACTTGAAAGACAGGGTAGGGAACTTCTCCACGTCGAAGAAGTCGGCGCTTTTCAGGTGAGCATCGCGCTGGGGGTCGCGGGTTTCGATCGAAGCCGCTTCGATCGAGGCCTCGACATGGGAGTTGGTCAGGTCGGATTCGTCCAGCGTCAGCGCTCCCGTGACCTTGGGGAATTGGCCTTTTACGTTTGCGATCATCATGTGCTTAACCTTGAACTCGGCAACGGAGTGAACCGGGTCGATGTTCCAGGTGGTGGTTGCAGTTTGCGGTGTAGCCAGTGTGCTCATGGGGGTTGTCCTTTCTTTTCTCTCTCGGTTAGATGCGTTTCGACGATAATCGTTGCAACAGATATATGGGTTAAAAAAAAATCACGGCACGGCGCTGCGGGCGGCATGCAGGAGTTCGGTCAGTGCCCGAAGCCGTTCCCGCCCCAGATGGCCCAATTGCTTACGGTGGGCTTGCTCTACCGGTTCATCGAGACGAGCCAGAAGTTTGAGTCCGTCCGGCGTGATCCGAGCCATCACCATTCGCCGGTCTTTGGTTTCACGGCAGCGTGAGATCAGGCCGCGCTTTTTCAGGCGGTCGAGAAGGCGGGTGATGTCCGGATCGCGGGTAATCATGCGGCTGGCAATCTCGCCGCAGGGCAGGCCATCCGGCGACCCCCTCAGGATTCTGAGCACGTTGTACTGGGTGGCCGAGAGGTCCCCGGTCTTGAGCACGGTGACCAGGCTACGGGAGAGGATGTCGGTCGTGCGCAACAGGTCCAGGAACGCCGCTTCCTCGGGACAGTGCGGGCGTGGTTTGCCGCGGGATGGGACCGCAACCCTCATCGGTGGGAATAATACTCGTTACAACGACTACTGTCAAGACACAGTTACTCCTGGGCGCCTGGTGCCGCATCCTGACCGCTGTAGAAAAAAAGTAAGGATAGAGATGGTGGAGGCGGCGGGAGTCGAACCCGCGTCCGAAAATGTTACTGGTCAAGAGACTACATGCTTGTTCCGGTTCATGCCCTGGGCATTACCCCAGGACGTTCGCGTCAACCGCTCAGAACGGACAAGAAACGGTTGCCGCTAGCCTGAGATCTTAGCCTCTCAGCCCAGACGTAGCCGAGAAGAGCAGCCCGCTGTGTGACGTTCGCTCGCAGCCCACGGGCGAAGCTGCGGAGAACGGCGGCCTAACGAATTAGGCTGCGTATGCCATCTGTTGATTGGCAATTATCATTTTGCACGCGATTACGGGTGTGTGCACCCCGGCATGCCTCTTGGCCGCAAGCATCTCCGTCGAATCCGTGACGCCCCCACTGGTGGGATGGCCCTGTAAAGAACTACCTCTATTTTCGGCGGGAAGTGGCGGGAAGTCAAATTCCGATGGAGGCGCCTGGTTACCAGAATGCCCGCGCCCGCATCCAAGGAAAGGCAGAGGGCCTCTTGGTTTCGAGTGCTGAGCGGCAAGGATTTGTGGAAGCGATGCGAGTGCACATCCGTGTTGCCGGGTTATCATGCGGAGCAATAAGGCCATATCCCCCGAGGTGAGACTTGACTAGGCTTCGTATCTTGGTGTTCGCAATCGTACTGTTGGCTATGGGCGGCACTCTGGTGAGCCTCAACGGTTGCGGCGGCAGTGGTAGTACGACTCCACCGCTGGGCGAGATTCAGCACGTGGTGGTGATCTTCCAGGAGAACCGCACTCCCGACAATCTGTTCCAGGATCCGGTGTTGATCGGCCGCAACGCGGACATCGCGCAAAGCGGAAAAGACTCGACCGGACAAATCATCCAACTGAAGAAGGTCAATCTTCCCGTGGACTATGACATGGACCACAGTCACCGTGCATTCAACCGGATGTGCGACCTGAGCGCGACCGGACAATGTCAGATGGATGGGGCAGACCTGATTGACGTCCGATGCGATCAGGGTGCGACGGACTGTCCAGCGCCAGACTTGCAGTTTGGCTATGTGGACCCGACGCAGGTGCAACCCTACTTCCAGTTGGCCGAGCAGTACACATTCGCGGACCGTATGTTCCAGACCAACCAGGGGCCCAGTTTTCCGGCGCATCAGTTCATTATTTCCGGGACCTCGGCGCCCTCGGTTGGGAGCAATCTGTTTGCGGCGGAGAATACGTTCTACAGCACGACGGGCGGCGGATGCTACGCGCCCGCGGGGGCCACGGTTGCGTTGATCGATCCCGCCGGCAGCGAAAGTTCCAATACCCCAATCTATCCGTGTTTTGAGCATGCGACACTGACCGACCTGCTGGAGGCGAAGGGCAATAGCTGGAGGTATTACACGCCCTCGCCCGTTTCGATCTGGACAGGCCCCAACGCGATCCAGCACATCTGCGGACCGAACGCGACGCCGCCCAATGCCACCGCGTGTGTGGGATCGGATTGGACCAACCATGTGATCCTCAATCAGACGCAGATCCTTACCGACATTAGCAACCACCAACTCGCGGACGTGAGTTGG
>JBGPFV010000079.1:0-9091 GCA_041483535.1 Terriglobia bacterium
CACCCCGGACGCCGACCCCGCGCTGATCGAAGCCGTCGCGCACTTCTGCGACACGCAACTCGGCAAGGGCGTCGTGCGGGCGAAGGACACTCCTAACTTCATAGGCAATCGCATCGGCACATTTTCCGTGCTCAACGTGATGCGGCTCATGCAGGAGATGGACCTGACCGTCGAAGAGATCGACGCGCTCACCGGCTCCGCCGTCGGCTGGCCGCGCTCGGCCACCTTCCGGACCATCGATCTGGTCGGCCTCGACATCCTCGGACACGTGGTTAAGAACATGACCGAGAATGTCCGCGACGAGCGCAGTGAATTGCAGATTCCCGCCTTCTTCCGCCAGATGCTGGAACGCAAGTGGCTGGGCGACAAGACCAGGGGCGGCTTCTACAAAAAGAATGTAGGGCGGGCGCCCTCGCCCGCCGAACCCGGCAAAAAGGAAGATGAGCGCCTGGCGCTCGACTGGAAGACGCTGGAATACCATCCGCGGCAGAAGCCGAAATTCGCGGCGCTCGATATGGCGAAAAATGTCGAAGAGACGGGCCCGCGCGTAAGAATGTTGCTCGGCATGAACGGCGGTGGCGGCGCATCGCAGAAGCCCGATAAGGCAGCTGCTTTCCTTTGGGCCGCGCTCTCCGACCTGTGGACGTATTCCGCCAATCGCATTCCCGAGATTTCCGATTCCATCGTGGAGATCGACCGCGCCATGCGCATGGGCTTCAACTGGGAACTCGGCCCCTTTGAACTCTGGGACGCCGCCGGCGTAGAAGCAACCGTGGCGCGCATGAAAGAAGAAGGCCGCCCAGTCGCGGCCAACGTGGAAAAACTGTTAGCCGCCGGCAACAAGTCCTGGTACGCCGACGATCCCAAAGCACAGAGCGGCCGCAAGCACTGGGATCTGGCAACCGGCAACTGGCAACCGACAAGTGTTCCCGAAGGAGTCTGGTCGGTTGAAGTCGCAATAAAGACGACGTCCACCGGCGTGGTCAAGAAAAATTCCGGAGCATCGCTGGTTGACCTGGGCGATGGCGTGGGCTGCATCCAGTTCCACTCCAAGATGAACGCCCTCGGCGCCGACATTATTTCGCTGATCCTGCAAACGATGAAGCCGGGCGGTCCGGGCGATGGCTTCGACGCCTTCGTCATCACCAACGACGCGCAGAATTTCTCCGTCGGCGCGAACGTGATGCTGCTGCTCATGTCGATCCAGGAGGAAGAGTGGGACGACGTTGACCTCGCCATCCGTCAGTTTCAGGGCATGACGCAGGCCGTCAAATTTTCCCCCAAGCCGGTAGTGGCCGCGCCCTTCGGACTCGCCCTGGGCGGCGGTTGCGAAATCTCGCTGCACGCGCCTGCTCGCCAACCACATGCCGAACTCTACATGGGCTTGGTCGAGGTCGGAGTCGGCCTGCTTCCCGGCGGCGGGGGCTGCAAGGAAATGTTGCTGCGCGCGGTGGACAGCGCCGCCTCGATTCGTCCCGATGCCCGCGGCGAATCGGTGGAACTGATGGAGGCCATGAAGAAAATTTTCGAAACGATCGCCATGGCCAAAGTCGCCACCTCGGCGCATGAAGCCCGCGGACTCGGCTTCCTCTCGAACTCCGACCGCATCACCATGAACCGCGAGCGCCTCCTCTCTGACGCCAAAGCGCGCGCCCTGGAACTGGTGCGCGCAGGCTATGAGCCCCCCGTAATGCGCACCGACATCCCTGCTCCGGGCGAGAACATCCTCGCCGCGCTCAAACTGGGAGTCCACATGATGCGGCAGGGCGAGTTCATCACCGATCATGAGCGGAAGATAGCCACGAAAATCGCCGAGGTCCTCTGCGGAGGAAATGTCACGCCCGGCACGCCCGTCAGCGAGCAGTACCTGCTCGACCTGGAGCGCGAGGCCTTCAAGTCCCTGTGCGGAGAAAAAAAGACGCAGGAGAGAATTCAGTTCACGCTGAAAACCGGCAAGCCACTGAGAAATTAAGCAGTTAGTACGTTGGTTGTACACGGCTACGATGCGCATTGACTTTACGTAATGTATTACGTATTATGTCTGGTGTGAGGTCATGTATATGGCGTATGTAGAACCAGCCACAGTTTGGGCCCCGAAAGCGTCGATTCGTTCGGTGGAAGTTCTGTACAACCGGGGCCAGGGGGAGTGGTCTGTCGCCCGAGTTACCTGGGAGGGCAGAGAACGGATCGGTATTCGGTGGAACGGCGGCGATGATGGTCCTGGCATCGGAAATCCGCAGTCGCGCGGCAACGCGACTTGGTTCATCCTTCCGGACGAACTGCAAGATGTGATCCTGAGCAGGATTGACGATCTCGCGATGACTGGCCCCGGTGGATTGATCGAGGGATATTCAGCCATGGCGAGGGATGCGGAGCGCGAGCGCGAAGCGGAGGAGTGGTCGGAGGGGCTGATCGGCGATGCATCCGCGCAGGGGTGAGGTGTGGTGGGTGTCGTTCGATTCCTCAGTGGGGGGAGAGATTCGCAAGACTCGCCCCGCTTTAGTTCTCAGCAACAACGCCGCGAATACCGCCTTGAACCGTGTGATTGTCGTCCCGCTTACCAGTCAAACGGAGAAGGTTTATCCCGGCGAAGCGATGGTCACGCTCAATGGCGAACAGCGCAAGGCGATGGCCGATCAAATCGCGACCGCTTCCAAACAAAGACTTAGCAATAAGCTGGGAAGTCTTTCCCCCGCCGACATGGCAGCCGTGGAGAAAGCCGTGCTTCTTCAGTTAGGCATCCGCCATTGAGCGGTGTGCCACTTGTCAATTCCCAGCCCGCAGCCGTGTGACTTTAGTTCGCCAGCGCCCGGTCCAGCGAGAACGCGCCGGCCCCGCGCAACAAGAGCGCCGCAGCCATGGCGAGCGCCAGCAGATGGTATTCAATTCCCTCGCCCTTCTGCGTTCCCATCCAGTTCATGAAGAAGCCGTTCTGCAGGTGAACCATGAAGATGGCCCCGATCATCAGGCCGGCAACGCCGAGCGAGGCGATGCGAGTGAGCAATCCCGCCAGGAGTCCCAGTCCGCCGAAGAATTGAGCGCAGATGATCAGCAACGCAACTGGAGCGGGCATTCCCGTGCGTGTCAGGGCCCCCATGGTGCCATGAAAACCATCGCCGCCAAACCAGCCCAGCATCCTTTGCGCCCCATGCGCGAAGAACACCACTCCCAAGACCACTCGCAAAATCGTTAACGCTACGTCTTTGCCTGTACCCATCAGCCTCTTCACCATTACTTCCTCCTGGAACTTGCCCTTCCCTCGCACCATGATTCATTTTTCCCGCCGGCGGCGCAACTCGTCAGCCAACCTCCCCGAGAAAATAAACCGCGTCCCGATGCGGGGTATAATTTCAACTAGACCCCTCGAAGGACGGTACAAACGAAAATGTCCGCAGGCAATGGTACAAACGGCAGTGGTTTGGACGCGGTTCTCAAACCGCGGGCGGCGTGGCTGGCGAAGCGCAAAACCGAGAATACCGACGGCAACTTCTCGCAGATGCATTACGCGCGCCAGGGCGCGATCACCGACGAGATGGGATACATCGCTCACCGCGAGAAGATCACGCCGGAACTGGTCCGCGATGAAGTCGCTCGCGGCCGCATGATCATCCCGGCGAACATCAACCATCCGGAACTGGAGCCGATGGCGATTGGCGTCGAGTCGCTCTGTAAGATCAACGCCAACATCGGCAATTCCGCCGTCACCTCGAACGTTGAGGAAGAGCTAAAGAAGCTGCACACCGCCGTTCACTACGGAGCCGACACGGTGATGGACCTCTCCACCGGCGGCGATATTCACCAAATCCGCGAAGCCATCATCCGCCATTCGCCCGTCCCCATCGGCACGGTTCCGATTTATGAAGCGATCTCGCGTGTCAAGCGAGTAGAAGATCTAACCGCCAGCGTGATGCTGGAAGTGATCGAAGAGCAGGCGCAGCAGGGCGTGGATTACATGACCATCCACGCGGGCGTGCTCATTCAATATGTGCCCATGGTTTCGAAGCGCATCACCGGCATCGTGAGCCGAGGCGGTGCCATCCTGGCCCAGTGGATGACGCATCACCACAAGCAGAACTTCCTCTACGAATGCTTCGAAGACATCTGCAAGATTTTCGCGAAGTACGACGTAAGCTTCTCCCTGGGAGACGGACTGCGTCCCGGCTGCCTCGCCGACGCCAGCGATGAAGCCCAATTCGCCGAACTAAAGACCCTGGGCGAACTGACGCGCATCGCTTGGAAGCACGACGTGCAGGTCATGATCGAAGGCCCCGGCCACATTCCGATGCACAAGATCAAAGAGCAGGTGGAAAAAGAAAACGAGTGGTGCGACGAGGCACCGTTCTACACGCTAGGCCCGCTCGTCACCGACATCGCTCCCGGCTACGACCACATCACGTCCGCCATTGGAGCCGCAATGATTGGATGGTATGGCGCGTCGATGCTCTGCTACGTGACGCCGAAAGAACATCTCGGCCTGCCCAACGAAAAAGATGTGAAAGACGGAATCATCGCCTACAAAATCGCCGCGCACGCCGCGGATGTGGCCCGCCAGCGCCCCGGAGTCCGCGACCGCGACGACGCCCTAAGCTACGCCCGCTACAAATTCGATTGGGAAAAGCAGTTCGAACTTTCGCTCGACCCAGAGACCGCGCGCTCCATGCACGACGAAACTCTGCCCGAAGAGGGATACAAGACCGCAGCCTTCTGCTCCATGTGCGGCCCGAAGTTCTGCTCGATGAATTACTCCAGCAAAGTGGACGAGTATAACAAGCAGGTTCATGGGCTGGAGAAGAAAGACTACTCGGAGTTGGTGGAGAAGCTGGTTACGATCAAGTAACCCAGGTAGGGACAGCCGCCTCGACTATCCGGGGCCAACTCGAACCCCAGACCCTTACCGAGTCAAGGCAATTGATCATTTCCCGGCGGAACATCGTTCCCAGCTGGGATGAAAATCACATCCTATAATCGTCATGCGAAGGCTCCTTCCTTTCCGAGAAGCCTTAGTCCTCAAACCAAGACTACCCCGGTTCGTGTCGAGCCTTCGCTCTTATCCAATCAACTTCTCACGCTTTTTGAGAAGTGGCTGCTGGCAGGTGACCGATCCACGGGCACCTACGCCTTCGCCTACGACAACATGGGACGCCCGATCGGCACAGGAAGAGAGGCTCACTTCTCCTCCCCATCCATGCACTATTCTGACCCTCTATACCTGCAGCACATCGCCCTCGCGCGCCACCATCTCGTACAACACGGGATTGACGAAGAAGCCGATGAAGAGGCGGGAGATGAGACCGGCAACGATGACTATGGCAAAGGGTCTTTGCGTATCCGATCCGATGCCGGTGGAAAGAGCCGCGGGCAGCAATCCGAGGCAGGCGACCAGAGCCGTCATCATGATCGGACGAAGCCGAAGCAGCGAAGCTTCCCGCGTAGCGGCGCGAATGCCCATCCCTTCCTGGCGCAACTTGTTGATGTAGGAGACGAGAATGACGGCCGTCTCCACGGAAACGCCAAGCAACGCCATAAGACCCAGAACTGAGGAAACGCTGAAGGGAGTGTGCGTGAGCTTCAATGCCACCAGCGCGCCCACGGGTTGGGTCATGATTACACCCAGGGCAATGGTGGCGGGGAACTTGAAGTTTCCGTAGAGGGCGAACAAGATCATGAAAATCAGCACCACGGCGAGCGGACCCGTAAAGTACATCTGCGATTTGGCTTCGAGAAACTGGCTGTATTCGCCGCCCCATGACATCGTATAACCCTGCGGCAGGGTGACGGACTTCTTCACCGCCGCTTGGCCGTCTCGCACCGCCCGCTCCAGGTCGCGCCCCTCGATGCTGTACTGCACGCCGATATAGCGGGAATTGTTTTCGCGGTAAATGAAAGACGCGCCGTTGCCCTGAGTAATGTTGGCGAGTTGACTGAGTGGGATCTGCTGCCCATCGGGTGTGCCCACCAGCAAGTTTCCAATCTCATGCGCGCTGCTGCGGAATTGGGGCTGCATTCGGACCACGAGGTCGAACCGCTTCTCCCCCTGAATTACCTGGGTGACCGCCTGCCCACCGACGGCGGCCGAAATCACGGCTTCCACGTCGGCAACGTTGATGCCGTAGCGCGCGATCTTGTCGCGATCGACATCGACCAGCAGGCTGGGCTGGCCCAGTTCGCGGACTACGGTAAGGTCGGTGAACCCCGGAACTTTGGCCAGCGCGTTCTTGATCTGGATCGCTTTGCCCTGCAGCACGTTCAGGTCTTCCCCATAGATCTTGACCGCCAAAGAACTCTTGAGGCCGGTGAGGGCTTCGTCCACGGCGTCTTCGGCGGGTTGGGTGTAGTTGAAAATGATTCCGGGAAAGGCGGTGAGTTTCTTGTTGATCGACTCGACCAGTTGTTTTTTTCCGCTGATCTCGCCGGTCCAGGATTTGTCTTTATAGGGCTTCAAGCCCACGTAGAACTCGCAGTTAAAAAAGCCGGTGGCATCGGTGCCGTCGTCAGGGCGTCCTAACTCCGAACCTACGACGGTAACCTGGGGATAAGACATCAGAATGTTGCGTATCTGAGGCGCGATCTTGCCGGCCTCCTCAAAAGAAATGGTGTAGGGCATCGTTGCCCGCACCCAGAGCGCACCTTCGTCGAGGTGCGGCATGAACTCGCCGCCGATGAAGGGCACTAGCAGCAGGCTCCCCCCGAAGAGTAGGACCGCGATCGCGATGGTGGTCTTGGGCCGCTCGAGCGCCCAATCCAGTTGCACCGCGTATTTGCGCTTCATCCATTCGAAGGCCCGATTCGGTTTCTCGCGCACGCCCTTCTTGAACCAGTACGAGGCGAGCACCGGTATCAGCGTGAGCGTCAGGATGAGCGCGCCGACCAGCGCAAACGACATGGTCTCAGCCATGGGGTGAAACAGTTTTCCCGAGGGGCCGCTCAAACCGTAAATCGGCAGATAACCGGCGAGGATGACGGCGACCGAATAGAAGATGGGGCGATCCACATCTTTCGCGGCCGCCACGATCACTTCGTTCAGCTTGTACTGCTGTCCCTCTCGCAGCGCCAGTTCGCGGTAGATGTTTTCCACCATGACCACGGTGCCGTCAATGACAATTCCGAAGTCGATTGCGCCAATGGAGAGCAGATTCGCGGCGACATCGTGCGCATGGAGCACGATAAAGGCAAACAGCAGCGACAGTGGAATGGTGAGGGCAACAATGACCGCCGCGCGGAAACTGACCAGGAAGAAAATCAGCACGATCAAGACCAGCACCATGCCGCGAAGCAGGTTCGCTTCCACCGTGTCCGTGGTGAGGCTCACGAGTTCACTGCGGTCGTAAAAGGGGTGAATCTTCACGTCAGGTGGCAGGACCTGGCGGTTCAGTTCCTGCGTTTTCGCCTCCACTGCTTTCAGGACATTCTGGGTCTGCTCGCCGCGCAGCATCAGAATGATGCCCTCCACCGCATCGTCATTCTTCTGGAAGCCGAATTCGCCCAGGCGTGGAGCGTGACCGATCGTTACCTCTCCGATGTCGCGCACTCGGATCGGCACGCCTTTGTTGGCGCCCACCACGATGTTTCCAATGTCATCCGTGTTGCGCACCAAGCCAATGCCGCGCACGTAATAGAACTGTCCGCCTTGAGAATAGAATCCGCCGCCGGTATTGGCGTTATTGGCGGCGAGCGCCGTGATCACTTGCGGGATGGTCAGGTGATATCCGTAGATGCGCGCCGGGTCGAGCAGCACCTGGTATTGCATCACGGTTCCGCCAAAGCCCGAGTCGTCGGCTACGCCGGGCACCGATCGATAGGCCCGCTGTACCACCCAGTCCTCGATCGTCTTTAACTCCTGGGGCGAGCGGTCGGGACTTTCGAGCACATAGCGATAAACCAGACCACTGGGGCTGAACAAAGGAGCGAGAGTCGGAATTACTCCCGTGGGCAGGGTGGCTTGCGCGAGCCTCTCAAACACGATTTGCCGCGCAAAGTAGCTGTCGGTGCTTTCCTCGAAAGTGAGGATCAGATCGGACAAACCATAGAGCGATTTGGAACGCATCACTACCAAGCGCGGAACGCCGTTCATCTGGAGTTCAAGCGGAAGGGTGACTAAGCGTTCGACTTCTTCGGCGGCGTGGTCCGGCCACTGGGTGATGATTTCGACCTGCGGAGGCGAGAGGTCGGGATAGGCGTCCACCGGCATCCGCTGAAAAGAGATGATTCCGCCGACCGTGATGAACGTGGTCAGCATCAGCACCAGAAACTTTTGACGCAGGGCCGCTTGGACGATTCGGTGGATCATTCGGTTGTGGTGGACACGATCCTATTTTTACGAGAATTGTTGTAAGTCGTATTTTTAATGCTTGCGCGATCCTGCTAGCGCTGCAGCGAGTTCGCAAACTGCACGAACAAGCCGCCATTCCCGATCACCTGATCGCCAGCTTTCAACCCGCTGGTTATTTCCGTCTGTCCGTTCAAGCTTTCTCCGAGCGTGACCGCGCGTCTGCCAAACTGGTTCGAACCTGCCGCCGCATAAACAAAGGGCTGGTTCTCGCTATCGCGCAGCACCGCGGCATCCGGGAGCGCAATGGCGTTCGGAATGGTGCCGGCGTTTACGGTGGCAACCACGTACATATCTTTCTTCAGTTTCTCGCCGGGATTGTTCGTCTCAATGCGCGCCTGCAGCGTACGCGTGTTGGGATCGAGCGAGGCCGCGACGTAGGAAATGCGGCCGTGGAAGGCTTGAGGGTAAGTATCGGTCTGAATGGTGACAGTATTTCCGACGTGCACGTAGGGCAAATCCTTCTGATAGATATTGACCAGCACCCATACCGTGCTGATATCCGAAATCATGAAACATTGCGTGGTGCCTGGTTGAATCAGTTGCCCGGCAGACACATTCTGCTCGACGACCTCGCCGCTAATCGGCGCTCTCACCGGAACTTCAAAAGAAGGCGGAGCTTGCACGAGGGCGTCGGGATCTGTAATCCCCATCACTTTCAAGGCCGCTTGCGCTGCTGCCAGGTCACCGGTCGCCTGGATTTCGGCGGTCTGCGCTTGCTCCAGGGTTTGCTCGGCAATCGCTTTGTGTTCATACAAGTCACGG
>JBGPFV010000080.1:0-9079 GCA_041483535.1 Terriglobia bacterium
GAACCTTGCGCCGCCTCGCATCTGGGCACGTGTTCTACGAGTTGCCCGGCAGCGAGCGCGGAGCCTGGGACCGCTTCAGTGCGCGCAATATTGGTTTGCGAGTGAATCGGCGAATGGCGCGGGAGTTTCAGGGTGACAGCGGCCGCATGCGCAAAGAATCGGCGCGAATCGTCTTGCGGATTCTCAACCTGGACTTGTCTTCATGGACCGACTCCGACCACGTAAACTTCGGAAATTTTGCGCTGACACTGGCCATGGTTCCCGACCTCACATCCTGGACGCGCGACGAAAAAGACGCGCTGGTCCGAATCATTCGCAGCAAATCGAAAGCCGACGAAATGCTTTATCTTCACCTCACCGAGCGGCACGAACGCTTCCGGGAGGCGCTGCTCAAACTCGGGTCGTGACTCGGGCCGACGAACTTAATCAACGCGCGCCGAAGAGGTTAGGGGCAGGCCGCGGAGCGCGATGCCTCAGCAGGTCGTCGAGAGGAAACTTTATGTGGCGGCTGTGCCCCTAAGACCTGCTTCCCTACATTGTCTTTAGATCGGCACTTACCCGCAGCTTCGCGTGGGTCGCTCTCTGAACGTCTTCTACCGTCAGCCCGGGAGCGATCTCTTCGAGCAGCAGGCCTTCCGGCGTCACTCGGATGTAGGCCATCTCGGTGACGATCGTGTCCACCACCTTCACGCCGGTCAGTGGCAACGTGCATTCCTTCAGAATCTTCGGCTGCCCATCTTTGGTTGCGTGTTCCATGGCGACCACCACCCGCCGCGCTCCCGCCACCAGATCCATGGCGCCGCCCATGCCTTTCACCATTTTGCCCGGAATCATCCAGTTGGCCAGATTGCCCTGTTCGTCCACTTCCATCGCGCCCAGCACGCTCAGGTCAATGTGGCCGCCGCGAATCATGGCGAAAGATTCCGCGCTCGAAAAGTACGCCGTGCCCGCCATCTCGCTGACCGTTTCTTTTCCCGCATTGATCAGGTCCGCGTCTTCCGTGCCTTCCACCGGATACGGCCCGATGCCCAGCATCCCATTCTCCGATTGAAGAATCACATCCATGCCTGGCGGCACATGATTGGCAATCAGCGTGGGCAACCCGATGCCCAGGTTGACATAGAATCCGTCGCGCAATTCGCGGGCGATGCGCTTCACGATGCGTTCGCGTTTGTCGGTATCTTTCGAGGGTTTCGCGTCTGTCGCCATAGGTTAGGTCTCAGGTCTTAGGTGTCAGGTCTCAGAAAATCTTAGTCGGACTAACCGCTAACCACTTGCAACCGCTTTGCGTACCGTTCTCCGCTCGATCCTTTTCTCGAACAGTTCCCCCTGAAAGATGCGCTTCACATACACGCTGGGCGTGTGAACTTTATCGGGATCGAGCTCGCCCGCTTCGACCAGATGCTCGACTTCGGCGATGGTAATCTTGGCGGCGGTCGCCATCATGGGATTGAAATTGCGCGCGGTTTTGCGATAGATGAGGTTGCCCCACTTGTCGCCCTTCCAGGCCTTGACGAACGCAAAATCGGCCTTCAGCGCGCGCTCCATGATATAAATGCGCCCGTCAAACTCGCGCGCCTCTTTGCCTTCGGCAACTACCGTTCCCACGCCGGTCGGCGTAAAGAACGCGGGAATGCCCGCGCCTCCGGCACGAATTCGCTCGGAGAAGGTTCCTTGCGGAACCAGTTCGAGGTGCAAGCTGCCGTTCAGCACCATCTGTTCGAGCAGTTTGTTTTCGCCCACGTAGGTGCCGATGTGCCGCCGGATCTGGCCATTCGCCAGCAGCAGCCCCATGCCCACGCCATCGATGCCGACGTTGTTGCTGATGGTGGTAAGGTTCTTGACGCCCTTGCGGGTGAGAGCGCGGATCAGATTCTCCGGCATCCCGCACAAACCGAATCCGCCCACCATGAGGGTGGCGCCGTCAAACACGTCTTGAATCGCCTCTTCCGCGCTCGCGTACACTTTGTGCATAAATGGAATGTCTGTCAGGTAATGCAAACATATTGCATGGATGACGTCAATCCGCGCTTCGCGCAAAGTTTCCGCAAAGCCCGCGGCGCCCAGGCGTATGGGCGAATCGCGGCACTTATGGTATGCCTAAGAGCCGGTGGTGAAACTCCAATCGCCGCCTGCAGCGCCTGCACGCGCATGAATAGGGCGGCACTTGCGGCACGCCGGAAGGTGTGCCCTGACACGAAACGCACTTAACACCACGGGCAGCTAAAGGCATACCCTGGTACGAATCGTGCTAGCACCACGGGCTGCCAGATTCCAATGGTCGGAGGTTCCAGTGAACAACGTGTACATCCTCTCCGCGGTACGAACGCCGATCGGTAAGTTTGGAGGCGCGCTCGCCTCGCTTTCCGCCGCCGATATGGGCGTGGTCGCGGCGCAGGCGGCGCTTGAACGCGCCGGAGTGCAACCGCAGCAGGTGGAAGAGACGATTTTCGGCAACGCCCGGCAGGCTGGAGGCGGTCCCAATCCCGCGCGGCAGATTTCTATCCGCAGCGGCATTCCGCAGGAGGTTCCCGCCTACGCCGTCAATAAAGCTTGCGCCTCGGGCATGAAGTCGATTTCCCTGGGCTACCAGGAAATTGCTGTCGGCAATCTCGATTGCGTCCTCGCCGGCGGCACCGAATCTATGTCGCGGCTTCCTTACTATCTCGACGGCGCGCGCTGGGGATACCGCCTCGGGAATCAAGAGCTCGTCGACGGCATGTATCGCGACGGATTCTTCTGCCCCATGGCGAAGATGCTGATGGGCGAAACCGCGGAGATCCTGGCCGGGCAGTACAAAATCTCACGCGAAGAGCAGGATCAGTTCGCGCTCGGGTCGCAACAGCGCGCCGCGGCCGCGCAATCCAGCGGACGTTTCGGCGCCGAAATTGCTCCGGTCACCATCGCAGGCAAGAAGGGCACAACTGTTTTCTCGCGCGATGAACATTTGTTTCTCGACGCGACCATGGAGAGGATGGCCAAACTGGCCCCGGTTTTTTCTACGACGGGTACCATCTCGGCCGGAAATTCTTCCGGCATCACCGATGCCGCCGCCGCGGTGGTGCTGGCGAGCGAGACCTTCGTTCAGCAAAACAACCTGAAACCGCTGGCGCGAATTCTGGCTGCGACTTCCGCGGGCGTCGATCCGCGCCTCATGGGCATCGGCCCGGTACCGGCCATCCGCAAGATGGAACAGAAGCACGGCCTCAAACTCGGCGGCTTCGACCTGGTTGAACTCAATGAGGCCTTTGCCGCGCAAGTGCTGGCCTGCGATCGCGAATTGCATTTCGATCGCGAGAAACTCAACGTCAACGGAGGCGCCATCGCCCTCGGCCATCCCATCGGCTGCACCGGGACCCGCATCACGGTGACGCTGCTCCACGAAATGCTCAAGCGAAAAGCGCACCGCGGTCTCGCCACGCTCTGCATCAGCGGCGGCATGGGCATGGCGCTGGCGATTGAAAATGCCGCCTGATTACCGCGGGCTTCGGATTTCATCACGTGGGCAAACCAGTTATGTCGACGGTGGTGCGACTGCTGGTTAGTAACTTCTTTCCCCGGAATCCGATGCCTACTTTCCCGGAGGCGGAGGCGGCGGAGCTTGGCCCGGGGCCGGAGGCGGCGCATTTAACTGCTTGACCAGTTCGACATCGATAATGATTGCCACTTCCTCACCGACCATGCCCGGCATGGCACTTAGGCCAAAGTCCGAGCGATTGACTTTTGTAGTTGCCGAAGCGCCCATGCGCAGGTTCCCCCTGGGATCCTTCGCCGGAGAGCTCGGGCCATCCACATCCAGCACTACTTCCTTGGTAACGCCGTGTATAGTCAAATCCCCGGTTACCTTAAGCTTCCCGGCACCGGCACCTGCAACCTGCTTGGACTTGAAAGTAATCGTCGGGAACTTTGCCACGTCGAGGTAGCGTGAACCGCGCAAATCGTTGTCACGCGTCTCCACCCGCGTATCCACGGAGTTGGCGTCGATGGTAACGTCGAGGGAAGACTTAGTGGGATCGGAAGCAGAGTAGGTAACGTCGCCGCTCACCTTCGTGAAGGTTCCTCGTACGGTCGAAATTCCCATATGCCGCACAGAAAACTGCGCTGCAGAATGGGGCGGGTCCAGATGCCAGGTCTCGGTCTGCGCCGCAGCCCATCCATAGGCCATGCAGAGCAGCCAAACGAAGGTGCAGACAGGGGACAGCTTTCTTTTTTGCATATCAGCGATCTCCACTCTCGATGAGTTTTCGCCTATTGGTTTTGCCCATCGTACCGCCCCCAGACCGCGACTGTAGAATTAATTGCCTTTACGGAGCCGGGCTCTCCCTTCGAGTCACCAAACGAAGTGGAAGTCTGATGCGGCAGCAGTTCGTGCTCGAAGAGTAACCCATCTTCGTGCAGATAGAACTCGGTCCACGCTGGCCTGCATGCGCTGCGGTACACGTTTCTGGCCGTGGCCCGGCAGTACTCCGACCGTTTCCATTGCAGTACGTAGCGGGAAACGATAGCATGGAAACCACCATGCGCTACGTGCACTGCCCGAGGATGCGGTTGAGAAGCTGTTTGTCGGACTGGGGGCAACCAGCCGCAGCCGGAGACTCGTGTAGAATGCAAAAGGTCGGTGCAAAATCCGGTGCGGCCGGATATGCCCTCAGACGCCGATCTGTTTAAGTTATTGAGCGCATGAAAGTTACAGAGTGCGGAAGTGGTGGAACTGGCAGACACACCATCTTGAGGGGGTGGCGCCGAAAGGCGTGGGGGTTCAAATCCCCCCTTCCGCACCATCATATTAGCTTCGTGTATTAGACTTCGCGAAAGAGAGATTGTCGAATCCGAGCTTCGGCTCCTTGGAGTTTTCTGCATGTGGGTAAGCGTCCTGATCACCATCGTTCACGTATTTGTTTGCTTCTTTCTGATTGCGGTCGTGTTGCTGCAGAGCGGAAAGAGCGGCGACCTGGCCGCGGCTTTTGGCGGACAAGGCAGCCAGACGGCGTTTGGCCCGCGAGGCGCGGCTTCGGTTCTTTCCCGCGCGACCACTTGGTCGGCAATCATCTTCATGCTCACGTCGATTACGCTTTCGATTTTTGCAGCGCGCCGAACCGGGCCCACCTCCGTACTTTCGGGAGTGAAGCCGTCGCAGACGAAATCGCAGCCGGCGACACCGGCCGCGCCCTCCGCTCCGCCGACGGTTCCCCAAAACCAGGCGCCGACACAGAAATGACTTGCATGTGTGGTGGCGGGGCTTTGCCCCATAAGCGCTAACTTAAGCAGGACGGGCTAGAAGTTGACCCTCCCGGCCGACCCCGGGCTGACTTCCGAGTAGCCGACCATCCACGGATTTCTGCTCATAGTCGCTCGTGATCAGGCACAGACATTTTCGAAGCGCTTCACGAGCATTCGCTGAAGTCCGACGGCTGCCTGCTCGCGTGTACCAAGATGTCTAGCCCTAAAGAACGCGATCCTGATTGCAATATTGAAATTCGGATGCTCAATAATACTCACGCGATTGCGCAGTGAGTGTGTCCGTAGAAAGCTGGCCCGTATCATTCCCACACCCACCCTCCCGGCAATGAGCGACAGTTGCAAGTCCGGATTGTGCAGTTCGGCGGCAATAATTAGTGGAGCACCCAGCCGCTCAACCCGATTTTTTATCTCTTCTCGCACCAAACACCCGGCTGGATTGAGAACCCAACTCTGCCGATAAAATTCTGAAGATCTCGAAGACCTTGCTCGGGCCGAAGTTCGTGCCTGAACGACTCGCATGTTCTCCTTCGCCAGTGTCACTCCCGGCAGGTCGTTCGGCAGAGCCATTTCAACGGGAAAGACGACAAGTACCCCGTCCAATTCGCCCAGGCGAAGACGTGCCAATAACTGGGAACTTATGTCATTGCAAATGTTCGGTTGAAGGAGAGGAAATTGCTTCCCCAATTGGATGATCACCTTAGATATGTCCGGCCGCGCCAGAGCATGAGACAGACCCAAACGAAACCGGCCTGCGGGGGATGCGTTCCCAGAGGCAGAGGCCTTCAAATCGCTCAAAGATGAAAGAATAGAACGGCCCTTCTCCAGAACTTCGAGTCCGGCTTGCGTCAGTTTTGGAGGTTTGAAGTGCCGATCCAGGAGAACAATACCAAGTTCGACCTCTAAGCGCTGAATCCTTCGCGTTAACGCTGAAGGCGTTAGATAGAGATCGTTGGCGGCTCGCTCCATCGAGCCGGTCTCAGACAAGGCAACAAGCGCTTTGAGTTCCGCAAACAAGATCAGTTTTCCCCGAAGTAGGATTGACGAAAATTGCGTAAAAGGCAAGTTTATATTGCTTATTCTGAAATTGACGCAACTATTAACCAGGCCTAGGTTTGTCATACCGTTTAAACGCTCAGATTCAGATTTGGGATCTCGAGGAGTATTCCCATTGACATGCTCGACGCCCGTCTGCTCGAACCGTATGAGAAATGACGGGCGTTATGGAAGGGAAACCTAATGATGCTTCGCAAAATTATCATAGGTGCGCTTGTCCTAGCACCCACATTCGCGCAGACGCCCCTCGATCAGCTCGCCAGGCCGCCAGCCAATGCCAAGGTGTGGACGATTACAACGAATGGCGGCGCGCAACGCTATGGGCAAGTATCTCTTTGGACGGACGCAGGTGGCACGCATTGGTCGCGCTTAGGCCTGAATCTGCGGGGCTTCATCAGCGAGGTTGACGAGCAGAACCGGTTTGCGCCACACGGCACGCTCGAATCCATGATCATTCGCGGCAAGACACCGCAAGGCGATGCGGCAGAGACCTATGAGGCCAAGAACGGCACTTATACGTGGACCAGTCCGGTCGACCACGGTTCGGGCAAGACAAGGCCTAATCTCGAATATCTCGCAGTCGGCGGCACGTTCGATTCCTTCCTTTTCATTATTGATGCAATGCTGAAAACGCCGACGCATTCGGTCGATCTTCTTCCTTCAGGCCGCGCAAAGATCGAACCGCTCACCAGACTAGAAGTCTCCAATGGTGCGGAAGAGAAGGTGTTGACGGCTTATGCGATCACCGGGTTCGGTCTCTCGCCGTTCCCCGTGTGGATGGACGGCGACAGGTTCTTCGGCACGGTTCCGGACTTTCTTCCCGAGGGCTGGGAAAAGGCCGGGGCTGCGATGAGCAAGGCGCAGGACGACGCGCTAGCCAAGCTCGCACCGGCACTGGTCGCCAGGATCGCGAAGACTCCCGCCGGTCCGCTCGTCTTCAGAAACGTCAAGCTCTACGACGCCGACGCCCGCGCATTTCGTGACGCAATGACTGTTGTCGTGGAGACCGGACGCATCGTCGATGTCGGCCCAGCCGCGAAAGTGGAAGCGCCTGCGAACGCGCAGGTGATCGATGGCGAAGGCAAGACGCTCATTCCCGGCATGTGGGACAGCCACCAGCACTATGGCGACGATTCAACCGGGCCGCTGCTCCTCGCGTCCGGCATCACCAGCGTGCGTGACCCGGGTAACCTGCTGGTGGAGTCGGCGGCGCGGAAAAATCGAATCGAAGCCGGCGAACTCTTGGGCACGCGCATCGTACCCTCATTCCTGATCGATGGACCGGGTCCTTATGAAGCGCAAGTGGGCGTGGTCGCGCATTCGCTGGAGGAAGCACTCTCTGACGTGCATCGCGCAAGTGACGAAAGCTATTTTGCCATCAAGCTCTACGGTTCGCTCGATCCCGCTTGGGTAAAACCAATGGCCGACCTCGCGCACGACCTCGGCCTGCATGTCCATGGTCACATCCCTCACGGGATGCGTCCGTTGGACGCAGTGCGCGCCGGCTATGACGAGATCACGCACATCAACTACGTGATGATGCAGGCGGTGCCAGACGATGTCGTGCAGAAATCCAATACTGTCGACCGCCTGATGGGCACAGCCAAATATGCGGCCGACGTCGATCTTCATTCCAAGGCGATGACGGCTTATCTCGACGAACTGGCGCGTCGCCACATCGCCGTGGATCCGACGCTCGTGGCCATGGAGGATAGTTTCTATCCCGATACAGGCACCTATCCCCCGGCTATTGCGCCCTACGCCGACACGCTGCCTGCGCAATTTGCACGCGGCTTCCTGCAAAGCGCCCTGGCACCTACGCCCGACGTTTCGCGCGAGCGGATGCGCGCTAGCTTCGCCAAGCTTAAGGCCTTGGTCGAGGAGCTCAACAAACGGCATATCACCATTCTCGCTGGCACGGACGGCACAGGCTTCGAACTTGTCCGCGAGCTGGAGCTTTACGTCGAGGCCGGCCTTACGCCGCAGGACGCGCTGGCGACGGCGACAATCGATCCCGCAACATTATTCAAGCTGGAAAAGCAGACCGGCTCCATCGCGAAGGGTAAGCTCGCGGAACTCGCGCTAATTGACGGCGATCCGTCGAAGAACATTGGCGACCTACGGCAGGTCGAGCTCGTCATGCGCGACGGCAAGCTGATGAAGGCGCAGGATCTGCGCGCGGCCGTCGGCATCTCGGGGAATCCGAAGAGATAGTTGGCTCGCCGCGTCGTCCGAACAATTGGAAGCTAATTGGCGTCCATGTCACATTAGATGCGCCGCGTATCGGAACTGGCGTTCTTGGCGAATTACGGGCAACCCGGGAGTAATTCTTAAGTTAGCGCTTATGGGGTTTTGCCCCGCCGGGGCGGGGCCCTTTCGGCTCCGCTCAGGGCAGGCTCCGCCCTGTCACCACACGAAAAACTCCTCTCTCGACCCATCCCTCACTTACCTACCAGGAAGGGGTTCTCTTCCCTTTCCTCGCCGATGGTGGTTCGGGGGCCATGGCCTGGAATGACGACAGTCTCATCGGGCAGCGTCAACACGCGCTCATGCAGCGAGCGCATGATTTTCTCAAACGATCCTCCGGGGAGATCGGTGCGTCCGATGCTGCGGGCGAACAGGGTGTCGCCGGCGATCAGTAATTTTTCCGCGGGAAAATAGAGACAGACGCTGCCCTCCGTGTGGCCAGGAGTGTGGAGCACGTTCGCCGTCAGGCTGCCCGTCTGCAGCGCTTCGCCATCTCCAATGCTCGCTTCGATGGCAACCGCGCCCGGAGCGGCCATGC
>JBGPFV010000081.1:0-9048 GCA_041483535.1 Terriglobia bacterium
AAGTTCTCCGCTCTGCAGCCTGCGTAAAGAGTAGCCAAGGCTCAGTTTCACATCTCTCGGGAATCCGCTCAGGACTTCTTTCGAATCCCCTTCCCAATGAATCTCTGCCGGTGTGCGCTGAACGTCCTTCATCGGTAAGTACGGTTATATGATTTGTATTATAACATACAACGGGGCCGAATCCGGCCTCTCGGAGAGTTCTGTTTCAACGTTAACCCTCAACGACAGATGCCTTTTCCTTGAAACCCTGAAACCTTGACTCTACGAACTGCCGTGGGCCGCTGCGCGGTTGCTGGCGGCGAACGCGGAGTGGGTGGCGGAACTTGCCCACACCCGCAGTTCCATACGGAAAGCGGGAGGGCCGGGAGTGCAAGGCTGCAACAGACGGCCGCCATGCTCTTCGACGATGCGGCAACAGGCGCTCAGCGAAAGGGAAGCCGGCTTCGTCCCGCCCTCGGACTGCACTACCGGCTGGAACGAAAGCGCCCGCAAAGAAAGATCGCCAGAAGGGTCGTACGACGAGAAATCCACCTGCACCGAGTTGCCTTGGCTGAGGGTGCGAATGAACAGGGTGGGGTGTGTTTCTCGATGAAGTTGGGTGCCGACCTGTCCCGCCAGGTGCAGGCAGACGTGGAGAATCTGGTTGGAGTCTGCCAGCACCGGCGGAAGGTCGGGAGAGAGTGCGAGGTGCATCGAACTGGCTCCTGCCTCCATTTGTGGAACCAGCAGACGCACGGCGGTTTGCAGCACCGAGTTGACGTCGACCGCGGCAAACTTGGCGGGAGCTTGACGGGCAAAAGTGAGCAAGCTCGCCACCAGCGTGGTGGTGCGGCGCACCTGCTCGCCGATTTGCTGGGCCTGGAGTTGTTCCGGGGGCGCTAACGTCGAAGCGCTCAGCAGGTCGGAATATCCCAGCATGGCCGTGAGCGGGTTATTGAGCTCGTGGGCGGCTCCTCCCACCAACTGGCCGAGCGAGGCCAGCTTCTCCGATTGAATGAGCTTTTCCTGCAAGGCCTTGAGGTCGCTCACCGAACTGCGCGATCGTTCCAGAAACAGCGAAAGCTCGGCTCGCAGCAGGCGTTGCCGCCAGAAAATCACGATGCCCATCGCGACCATGGTCAAAAGACTCACGTTAATGCGGAAGGCCTTGACCGACTGCGGAAGTGACGGGTCCAATTCGGCGTGCAGGGCGGCCCAGATAAGGCTGAAAAGAGCCAGCATGCTGAGGCGTGTGATCCAGACCCCGAGCACAGGCCCCGACGGCTTGGTGTCGGACAGGTCGAGGCGGAGCGCGAGCAAGGGAGCCGCCGCCATCCAGGCGACGGAAATGGCCAGCGGAATGTCGTAGAAGCTGCCGCTGAAGTAAGCCTTCTGAAGGATGGCATGGTTGGCGACATAGGAAGTGGAGGCGTAGAGTACATAGGCGCCGAACAACTGTCCGTAAACGTGTCGCCAGCCACCGCGAGCGGTATAGGCGAGGACAGCAAGCGCCACCAGGAACGCGACGTTTTCGGTCATGTACGCGTTTTTTAGATTGGCGTCGTAAAACGCTTCATCGACCTGCACAGTCTGCCAGGGGATAACCGCGTACACATAAACGAAGACCCACCAGATGAGCAGGAGGGTAAAGTCGAGCATGCGGATGCGTTCATCCCGCTCGCCTTCCCGGAGATGAGGGAGCACGGCGAGAGCGGCGATCATGGGTACCACGTGCAGGAACAGAACAATATCGCCCAGGTAGGGGTCAGGCACTTCCTGACGCTTGATCACCTCAAAGTAAATCCACGACATTCCCTGGTAAGTGAGCCAGAAAAGCATGCCTACGCTCATCAGGATCCAGAAAAACCGGACGTGGGGAGTGGGGCAGCGCGAGCGCGCGGTATTGGGCAGGAAGGCGGCGGTGGCAACCAGCAGCAGCGTGCCTTGGATGAGGTCGCTGGCAATGGTGAGGGCGTCGCCTCTTGGCATCAGCACAGACGCCGCCGTCTGGGCGAGGACCAGCGCGATCAGTACCGAGACCCAGAGTTTCGTAGGTACGGCCAAGGCAAACTACTCCGCGCTCCATTTTAGAGCGTCATGCCGGGTTGAGGGGGTTACTAGAGTAACCACCGCGACGGCTTGAGCGCAGCGAACCTAGGGACAGACTGCCCTCGGCGTCCTGGCGGCTTAAACGCCGGGCTTCGCTCCGCCGAACAGCCGAGGGCGGTTCTCTCTACGCCGGTTTCGCAGAAGCGGAAATAAGAAGCCGATGGAGTTTGGCTGAGATTGCCTTTAGAATTGGGCGCTTAACGACGAGAGTTCTATTTGTCCTGGATGATTCCTCGATACCGCGATCTATGGCGCTTCCGGGCGCCGCTCAGTGCCGGCGAAATCCGGCGCACCGAGCGCTGGCTGGCGACGGCGCGGGTGGCCCTGACGATTGCCGCGGTCCTTACTCTGTGGATGGAGCCGGTGCGCGACTTTACCTATTCGCGCTGGTTGTACTGGCTGCTCACGGTGTACCTGGTGAATGCGGTGGTGGTGCTGTTGCTGGTGCGCTTCCGGCTCCAATCCACAAACGCCTTTCGTCTCGTGGTGCACGCGGTCGATATCCTCTGGCCGGTGCTGATTTCCTTGTTCGCGACGGCGCAGCGCGGGCCCTTCTTTCTCTTCTTCGTGTTCGTGATGGCGGCGGCCGCCTATCGCTGGGGGCTGTGGGAGACGGTCGGCACGGCGGGTGCTGCGGTGGCGCTGCTGTGGACCGAAGCGTTGGTGGTGCGGGCGGGACTGGAGCCGGCGGTGGACCGATGGCTGCGGGTGGTGCATCTGCCGCGCCTCGGCGTAAGCGTGCGGGAACTGGATCCGCAACAGCTGTTCATGAGTTCGGTGTATCTAATTGTGCTCGGGTTCCTGCTGGGCTACATGTCGGAGAACCAGAAGAAAGCGCGGGCCGAGCGCGCCGTGATCACCCGCATTCTCAGTTCCACGCGGGTGGAGGCGGGACTGACCGGGACCATGCAGCAGATTCTTGCGGAGGTCATGAGCATCTACGGCGCGCGCCGGGTGCTGAGCGCCTCCCAGGAAAGGAACAGTTACCGGGTCTTTCTGGCCGAAGTGAGTCAGGGCGCCGAGGGCAGCGGCGCGCTGCGCTGGCGCGAGGCTTTGCCGGAAAGCGAAAAGGTGTATCTGTTCGAGTCGCCGGCGGACGCGATCTACGCCTCGCGCGCCGCCAACGGTTTTTCCACCGTGCTGCTCGGCCGCGACGGCGCGCGGCTGGGCGACGTCAGCACCGGATTTCTGGATGCGCTGGCGCGAGTGGAAGAGTTTCGCTCCCTGGTTTCGGTGGCGCTGCTGTTCGGGAGCGAGTGGTCGGGAAGGGTATTCCTGTTCGATTCCGAGATGATGGGCAACCCGGAAGAGGAATTGCGCTTTTTGCAGGAATTCGCGGAGCAGGTGGGCCCGGCGATTTACAACGTGTACCTGGTGCGGCGCCTGCGGGAGCGGGCGGGGGCTCTGGAGCGTGGGCGCTTCGCGCGCGAACTTCACGACGGAGCCATTCAATCGCTGATCGGAGTGGAAATGCAGTTGGACGTCCTCCGCCGCCAGTCGGGAACGCAGGCGCCGGTGGTCAACGCCGAGCTGGGGCGGATCCAGAAACTGCTGCGCGAGGAAGTGCTGAAGTTGCGCGAACTGATGCAGGCCATGAAGTCGTTCGAGGTCAATGCCGACCGCCTTCTGGGTTTCATTTCCGACACCGTGGAGCGCTTCCGGCGGGAGACCGGAATCGCCGCCGAGTTTGTCACCGAACTGCAGCGCGTCGATCTGGCGCAGAAGGGGTGCCGCGAACTGGCTCGCATTGTGCAGGAGAGTCTGGTGAACGTACGCAAGCACAGCGGCGCACATCACGTGCTGGTACGCCTGGCCCAGCGCTCGGGCAACTTGCAATTGACGGTGGAGGACGACGGAAAGGGGTTTTCGTTTTCCGGAACTCTCTCCGACGCCGAACTGGAGACGACCGGGCAAGGGCCGGCCGTGATCCGGGAAAGAGTACGCCTGCTGGCGGGCGAACTCGCGATAGAATCGACTCCAGGACACGGCGCACGGCTGGAAGTACGCATTCCCCCTGCGAGGAAGGCCAATCATGGATAGGCCACCGATGGATAGACCGCCGACGGGTAAACCGACGGATAGACCGCCAATGGATAAACGCGTTCATCCCATCCGCATTCTGATTGCCGACGATCACCCCATTTTCCGCGACGGCCTGCGGCGCCTGCTGGAATCCGAAGGCGACATGAAAGTGGTGGGCGAAGCCTGCGACGGCAACGAGGCAGTCAAACTTGCGCGCGAGATCAAGCCCGACATTCTGCTGCTTGATCTGGCCATGCCGCACCACACCGGCCTCGAGGCCTTGCGCGACTTGAACACCAGCGGCGGCGGTGGAACGGCCGCGGTGCGCATCATCCTGCTCACGGCGGCGGTGGAAAAGAAGCAGGTGGTGGAAGCGTTGCAGTTGGGAGCGCGCGGCGTGGTCATGAAGGATTCCGCCACCCAATTGCTGCTCAAGAGTATTCATGCCGTGATGGCCGGCGAATACTGGGTGGGACGGGACAGCGTTTCCAATCTGGTGCAGTACCTGCGCAACCTCATGCAGAGTACGAGCGAGGAATCGAAACAGAAGACTTTCGGGCTCACACCGCGGGAACTGGAGATTGTGGCGGCCGTGGTCGCGGGCTATGCCAACCGCGAAATCGCCCAGTACTTCAAGATCAGCGAGGATACGGTGAAGCACCACCTCAGCAATATCTTCGACAAACTCGGCGTGTCCACCCGTCTGGAACTGGCGTTGTTCGCCGTCAATCAGGGGCTCCCGCTGAAAACGATTGTGTAGTCGGCCAAACCCCGGAAAATCGATGTCCAAGCCCTAAAAGGGCGTCCGATTTCCTGGATGTTAGGCAGCTAAACAGGCGGAATAACTCCAGTTTCGCATCCGGGTATCGCTTTCGCGATACCGTAACTTCTTCAAAATCAGACGCCCCTTTAGGGACAAGGCGTCGAACGCCGACTTTTTCCGCCCCCGGCCGGGGGATGGCACCATAGTGCCATTCCAGGCACTGGTGTGCTATTGGGTGGAGCAGCGAGGCGGCGTATTTTACAATTATTACGACGGCAAACTACTGTTCTGAGCATGGAGTGACACAGGGCGAGTCGTCGACTGGGGGCAAACAGTGATCCAATCAATTCGTCTGCTCTGGACTGAACAATGCGGTCAAGACGTTGCCGAATACGCGGTGATGCTCGCGGTCATCCTGGTGATCGTGATTGGCACCGTACGCCTGATCGGCACCAACGCCAACAACGTGTTTTCGCAAGTCGGAAGCCAGATGTCGAACTAACCCGCACGATCACGCCCCGCTGCGTCTGGTAGCGGGCTTCCCCTGATTTGTTTCTGCTCGTCCCTCCCGCTTACAGACCTCCGAGCGCCATGATCGAAGCTAAGGAGCTCTTAGCTTTTGGCTTCGCGCGACAGGTTGTCGAAGAACCGTAGCAGTGAGTGCTGGCCGTGCGGCCAGCCCCGCTCCTGAGACGAGGCAAACCTCGTCTCTACAGAGAACCGCTAAGAGCCAATGGCCAAAAGCTAAAAGCTAAAAGCCGTCCTACTGCACCGAGGCACTCGGAGCGGCCGTCACCTTCTCTGCGGCCGGAGCCGGTTTTCCTGGAGCGGCGCTGCCGAACCGGGTAAGGAACGGGAAGAAGGGCGTAACTTCAAACGGCATCTTCTCGGATGCGGAGGTGATCGCCACCGGCTTCGTCTTGATCAATTCCAATTGATTGTCCCACGGATCGACCTTGACCCGGCCACCCAGAGGAAGGGCCGCGATCTGGTCGGCCTTCTTCGGGTCGAACGACGGCGAGTTGGTCATCAAAGTTGACATCCGGGTGGCGTTGCCATTGAGCAGGCTGTCGCCCAGGTGCGCCCGGATCAGGTTCTTGAGCGCTGGCGCCCGCGCCTGCACCGCTTTCAGAAACAAGCCGGCGTTCCCCAGCCTATCTTTGTAGGGTGAGTTATTGAGCAGTTCGATGGCTTTCTTGTCGGCGGCTTCTTCTTCGTTGCGATCGCGAGCGAAATCCATGCGCTCGAAGGTACGTTCGTCGGGAAAGAACATGCGATCGTTGAAGGCGAGCTTGGTATCGAGGCGATGGCCGAGCACGATGTGCGCCAGTTCGTGCGTCAGAATCACGGCCAGCGACGCTTCGTCGGGCAGCACGTCAATCATGCCCCGGCTCAACACGATGGTATGGCCAATCGTGAAGGACTCGAGCGGCGTGGTCAGCAGCACCCGGCACCTGACCTCGGGCTGAATGTCGAGGTTGTTGGTGACCATCATGTTGTTGACAACGGTCTGCAGGACTTTGTCGATTTCACCTTCCGGCGCGATCAGGCCGATCTGCTGCAGCCGGTCAATCACGTTGATTTCCGCCTGATGTTCCCAGGCGCGCTGCGCTTCGATGGGGGTGGCGTCCTGGGCCTTCTGGCTCTGGTCTTGCACCGACTGCGGGGCATCGATCGTGATCTCGGTAAACTCCGAGTTGCGGCGCAGGTCCTTCAGGTTGTAGCCCCACAGCCGCGTCTGCGCCTTGTAATGCAGCGCCTGACCCAGACGAACCTTGAGATCGGACTCCTCCGAATAAATCAGCGAAGGCAGCCAAAAGCCGGGGCGCAGGTTCTGCCGCCAGCTGTCAAAGTGCAGGTAAAAACTGGCTCGCGGATGAGGATAGTAAGTGCCGTTGAAGCGCACGATGTTGTAATCCTGGTCTTCGATCCAGATGCGCCCCAGGAACCGCCCCTTGCCGGAGTTCTTCTTGGGGGTGACGTCCAGGACGATGCAGCGCAATTCGCCGAGGAACTCGCGGCGCACAAAGTTGAAGTCATAGTACTTGCGCTGAAAATCCTGATCGATAACCGCCATCTGGGCAAAGCCCAGCGGCAGGAACTTCATGGAATAAACGTTGCTCAGTTTGCTGAGCATGCGTTTGCCCAGGCCGGCCGTGGTGGGCGAGATGAACGCGCGGTCGTCCGTACCCTCGCTCATATCCAACCGGCCAAGAAAGTACACGTCGCTGACGGGAACCGGAGCCAGCAGCTCTTTGTCTTCCTTCAGATTCTGGAGATAGGTTTCCACCAGCGGATGAAGCTGCTTCATCTGGGCCATGAAGAAATGTTCGCGCTCAATGGCTCGATCGATAACCTGGTCGAAGGAGGTAGTTGCAGCGCCAGCCTGTGGCGCAGCCGCGTCCCGCGTCGAGAGTTGCGGTTCCGGCGGAGCCGTCGGTGCCGGCGGCGTCTGCGCCGGAGAAGTCGCAGCGGGCGCAGTCTGTGCCGGCGAGGTCTGTGCCGACGGAGTATTGGCAGTGGGCGAGGTCTGTGTCGACGGAGTCTCTGCGGGCGGTGTCTGGGAGAACATGGACGCGGCGCAGCAGACGAGGGAGAGCGCAAGCAGTGCGATGGGGGAGCGCAACACTTTCACTGGTTTCATTTCCTCTTTGATGCTTGACCTAGGATACTAGTGTCGATACTAGTGCCGAGACTAGTGCCGATGCTAGTGTCTATGACGCGAGTTGGAACTCGACGTGTATCACCGCCTCGGAATCGGTGGGGTGACCATCTTTCAGGGCGGGCTTGAACTGAATTTTTTCCGCCGCGCGAACCGCCGCTTCGTCCAGCCCATGGCCGAGACCGCGCATCACTTTCAAAATGCGAATCTGCCCGCTGGCGGAAAAGACCACCTGCAACAGAACCTCACCCTCAATCTTAAGCTGTCGCCCCTCATCAGTGTATGCCGGACGGGGCTTGAACGTGATCTCAGCCGGCAAGGATTTGGCGACGGGGTCGGCCGCCTTCGCTTTGGGCTGAGCAACGGCTACCACCCCGGCATCGGAGAAGCCGCCCTGGCGAATCGTGCCTCGCGAGCCGGAAACCGGGCCGGAACTGTTGCCGGTAGCCACGCCGTTGCCAAAACCGGTGCTCGCGATCACCCCGCGCACCCCATGCGATCCGCCCGTGCCGTTGCCATAGCCTGGGCCCGAGGGCATGTCATACGAGCCCGCCCGCGCTATCGTAACCTGATGGGCGTGATTCTGCGCTGAGGGTACGCCGTTGGGATCGCCGAACCCGCCCGTCTGCACTTTCTGCGGCGCCGCCGCCAGGGTTGGCGTCGCCGAGCTTCCCGTGGAAAACACATTCGTCTTGACCGGTGGCCTGGGGATCATCGGCTTCACATCGGGCAGAAGCTCTTTGCTGGCCGCCAGCGTCACCTTGGGCGCTTGCTCCTCGGGCAGCGGCGTTTTCTTCCGTACCAGTTCGGCCGGAACGCGCATGGCTTCGGGCCGCGGCGTTACCGGCTCCGTTATCTTTGGTTCTGGAACACGGAAATGCCTGACCGGCGCCGGCGCCTGTGGAACCGGGGGCGGGATGCTGACCAGACCGACGAAGTGGTAGTCACGCACCGGCAACACCAGAACCTCGGGGTGGGCGACAGCGGCAATCACGAACAACCCCATCACCAGCGACTGCATGCCATAGCTGACAACGAACCTGCCCCAACGCGTACTCGGTTCGGGAAGAAGGCCAAGGGTCAATTCTGAAACCTGGGAATCCATGTCCAGCAACCTCATGTAGCGATCTGCTTGCCGCTTGCCAGCGCAAAGTCGGTGGCTATCCCCCAAACCGGCTATTTCAAGTCAGCGGGAGACGGGTCAAGGACCACACTGTGGTTTGTGAAATGCACGCCGAAGGCCATTTTCGACAACCGCACTACACGATTAAGATGCTGCTAATAGACTACTTACATAGGGAATAATTCATTGTGGCGGACCGAAAGACGCCACCTGCAAGATTTTTCCTATTTGGGGAAGGAAAATTTTTGTGGGAAACCGGAAGATTTTGCCCAGCAGCCCGGTCTCACCAAGAACCAAGGAGGGACAACCGCCCCCGGCTGTCCAGCCCGAGCGAAGTTCGCCACTAGGACCCGAGAGCTCAGCCTTGAGAACTGAGAACCGAGAACTGAG
>JBGPFV010000082.1:0-8908 GCA_041483535.1 Terriglobia bacterium
ACACAACAAAACCGCCAGCAGCAATGTTTTTGCCGTGCGCATGAATGGTGATTGTAGTTGCGAGAGGATTTTAACAGCCCGCGGTGAAATTCCAATCCCCGACCCAGCGGCTAAAGCCGACGCCGGAAGCAGGCTATCGCAACGCTCAAGAGTGCGCGTGAGAACTCGGTCGTCCCTCCGGGACTTAAATTCTTTCTTCCACTTTCCCCCAGCGCTGAAGCGCTGGGCTAAGTTCGTTCGCCCCTCCGGGGCTCGATTCTTGCGGATTTTGTTCGACTGGATTGTCCGAACACTAGTTCTCACGCACACACTGAAGCGCTGCGCCACCCAAAATCAAGCGCGCCGGCGGGGCAGAAAAGGCGAGGCGGTAATCTGGCCGTCAAATTTCTTCGACCAGCGGCCGGGGACGGGTGTGTGGCAGCCGGGGCAATCGCCTTGCGGAGTCAACCTGTATTCTTGGATCGAATATCCAAAGCGCTGGATCAGCAATTCTCCGCAGTGATGGCAGTGCGTGTCTTCCAGGCCCTCGACCTGACCGGGAAGGTTGCCGGCGTAGATATATTGCAGGCCAGCTTCGCGGCCGATGGCAGCCGCGCGCAGCAGATCCTGGGGACGCGTATCGGCGGGCGAAGTCATTTTGTAATCCTGGTGAAAGGCGGTGACATGCCACGGAATGTCGGGCGACACGCCGGCCAGAAATGCGGTCAGGCTGCGCAGTTCGTCATCGCTATCGTTGAAGCCGGGGATGAGTAGGGTGACGATCTCCAGCCAGATGCCCATCTGGTGCAAGCTGCGAATGGTTTCGAGGATCGGTTGCAGGCGTCCGCCGAGTTGGTGGTAGTGACGATCATCAAAGCTCTTGAGGTCGACTTTGTAGAGATCGATCCAGGTATGGAGATACTCGAGCACCTGCGGTGTTCCGTTACCATTCGAAACAAACGCGGTCAACAATCCCGCTTGGCGGGCCTGGCGGAACACCGCAACCGCCCACTCGCTGGTGATCAGGGGCTCGTTATAAGTGCTGACCACAACTTTTGCACCTTGGGCTAGGGCGTCTTTGACCAGAAGTTCGGGACTGGCCTCAAGCGGCGGCGAGACGGCGTTCGGGTCGCGCAGCGCCTGCGAGGTGACCCAGTTCTGACAATAGGCGCAGTGCAGGTCGCAGCCCAGCATTCCGAAGCTGTAGGCGAGGGCTCCGGGGTGGGCGTGGAAAAACGGCTTCTTCTCGATCGGATCACACTGCACTCCGGCGACGTAGCCCCAGGGAACGTAGAGCGTGCCACCGTGGTTGAAGCGAACTTTGCAGACACCCGGTTGTCCCTCGGGAATCGGGCAGCAGTGGCCGCAGGCATAGCAACGCACTCGATTGCGATCCAACTTCTCCCAAAGCGCGGGGGCGGCTTCGCGGACGCGGTTGTCGGCCGTCAGAATGTCTTGCAACGTGGCCACGAGTCTATTTTACGGCGGTTTGTGGTGCGCGGACTGTGGCAGGCAAGTTCTTTTACCACAGGGGACACAGAGGTTCACAGGGGAAAATCCACGGGGGAAACCAAACCCCGCGCTCTATTCCCGGTTCAGTTCTTTGCGGACTTGGGGGAGTTGTGCTGGCGGAGCCAGACTTCGGCCTGTTGGCGGGCGGCGGAGACTTGCGCCCGGGTCATTTGAGACGATAGACCTTCAAGTCGAGACTTGCTGTTCTTGTCACCCTGGGCGAGCGCGAGGGCAGACCAGAAATAGGCTTGGGACAAATCTTGAGGAACTCCCCGCCCCGCCCAATAGTAGGCGCCGAGCGTAGCCTGCGCGGTAACGTGCCCTTGTTCGGCCGCGCGCTGGAACCAGCGCATGGCTTGCGCGTCATCGTGGGGAACACCCTCTCCGTTATGGAAGCGCACGCCCAACTGCCATTGCGCATCGGCGTCTCCCAGATCGGCGAGCTTGCGCAAGTCCGCCAGGGACATCGTTCGCGGGCGTTGGGCGGGCGCGCGGCGATCGCTCGCGCTTTGCCCTGAAACCGTCGAAGCGGCCTCAGCCGCCTCGGTGAATGACGGCTGCGACGCTTGCGGTGAGGGAGCACCACGCCGTGCGATCATGGGACCGACCAGATAGCCGAGGACCATCGCTACGACTGCAATGGTCAGCCCGAGCAGTACGAGATTGAGCAGGCGAGACGGAGCATTGGGCGCAGATCCAGGGATCCGCTCCGGAACTTGCGCTGAGACCGGTCCGAGCATCTGCCGCGAGACTTGATCGTGGACTTCAGGCCCGATCGGCATTTCCGTTTGAGTCTTTTCGGGCCGGATGTTTTCCCGATAGGCTTTGGGAATCAATTCGACGAGCCGCTCCAGGACCGCCTCGTGAACCTTCACGAAACCGTGGGGCTGTGGAGAGAAAACCTCGAGCAGGCCGACCACGCGTAAATAGGAGACTATGGGAGCGGCCATGATCGAGCCTATGCCCAGGGTGCGGCAGACTTCCGGATCGACACGCGAATCGTTTTCCGTGTCCTCGCAGGAGACGAGAAGGTCGTTGCGGACGCATTCTCCAGACAGGCCTTGTTTTACGTTCACGGGGGACCCCAGAAGCGGGGCCGGGTCACCGGCTCGCGCCCGGCAGATCATCTTGTCTTCCGTGAGAAACGCCAGGGCCGCGCCACTGGCACCGGTGAGAGTCAAGGCGCGCTGGGTGACCAACTGCAAAACCGCGTCGACGTCATCCCCGATCTCGCGGATCTCGCGGCCAACCGCTTCCACCGAAGAGAGCAGTCCGCTTCGATCGGGCAGGGGAACAACGTGGCGTGGCTTACCGAGCGGCGCCAACCCGGAGGACACTTCCGCCTCGCGCTGGGTGAGTTGCGCGGTACGAGCCGCGTGATTGGAGCAGGCGATCAGCAGGTTGGCAAAGAGCCACTGTTTCAGGACTTGCCGGGAACTCTGGGAAAGCCCGGAGAAGCGGATGCCTCCGCGGCCCGCGTCATCGCTCCAGATGACCTGGCCACTGCCGTGAATGTAACTTTTGGTTTCCGGCAGATCGAGGCAAAGGGTTACGGCGCGGTTCACCTCCAGCCGCGCACTGGTTTGGACGGCAAAGCCTTCTTCGTGCAAGTCGAGCAATTCGCTCAAGTCCACTACCGTGCCGGCCTGCGGGCCATTGAAACTGGCGTAGACAGGCGTGTGGAGTTTATGCCGAACGCGGCGTCGGCGCTCTCCGTTACGAGACCCCGCGACTGGACCCGGCAATCTGCGAAGGCTCTGCTCCATAGCCGCCTCCATATTAACTCAGGGATGGCGGGGAAGGGAGCAATATCCTGCGTCGGACAGCAGTTCTGGCCGGGGTTCCCAGACCGCGCGCTTTTCGCGGGCTGGGGTGGTTTGGCTGTCTAGGAGGCTGCGAAAAGACCCGCCGAGCGCGCCAGAAGCTCACCTCAGGTGCTGAAGCGCGACCCATTGTCAACGACTTAACAGTTCGTCTGGTCTTCTGTTTGGCCATCCTTGCTCAAGGGGGCGGGGCTTCGCCCCGCTGGACAGCCGAGGCGGCTGTTCTTACGTTCGCCAGGACCGGTCTTGCGAACGCCGCTACAGGTTGGCGGCCAGGAAGGACGTGTCGGCTTGCGCAGACGGCAGGAGAACCTCACGCATGGTCAAGACTCGATCGAGCGCGTCAGCCAGGGTCGCGGGAAATTCGGAAGTCAGGAGGTTGACATCCAATTGCAGATCGCGTGGGCTGTAGAAACGGTAGCAGACAAGGGAGCCGCGGGTCCGGTTTGCAGTGGTTACCAGGTCCAGCGTCAGTTTCCACGAAGGCTGGCTGGAAATTGCGGCCATGTGAGGAAATTTGCTCCAGTGAAAGGGGCGGCTCTCGCTGGCCGGCACTCGATCGCTGGGAAACGGCTTGAGGAGCAATTCGAACGCATCGAAATCGTTGCTCTCGAAGGCGGCAACCAGGACGGTGCGTACCTGATCGAAATCGCCGGCGACTTTGAGTTCCTCGATCGCGCGGCGCACCGACAGATTGTTGATCACGATCTGCCGCTGTTCGATGGTGCGCTGGGCCACGCGGCGGAGTTCGCCAAACTCGAGGTAGTTGAGGTGCTGGACTCCCATCCAGATGCCGGTGCCGACCACCGCCAGCACCAATCCCAGGGTGCTGCCGGTCGGCCAAAGCAGGAACAGGCTGAGCATGGCAAACACGGCGGAGACGGCGTAGAGAACGATCACCACCTGGCGATGCGAAAAACCCATTTGCAGCAACTTGTGGTGGATATGCTCGCGATCGGCGGTGAAAATCGGGCGGCCGCCGATCAGGCGTCGCAGGATGGAGAGCAAGGTTTCCAGAATCGGCAATCCGAACGAGACTACGGGGATGGCCACAGCCACGAATGTCGGCGCCTTCTGTGCCCCGGCCAGAGCCAGCGCGCTGAGCAGGAAGCCGATGAACAGGCTGCCCGAGTCACCCAGGAAAATCGTGGCCGGATTGAAGTTAAAGCGAAGAAATCCCAGGATGGCGCCAGCGAGGATCACGCTCATCAGGGAACCCAGCCAGGAATGATCGACCAGGGACACGACGAAAACCACCATCGTCGAGAACAAGGCTGATCCAGCCGCCAAACCATCCAATCCATCGATGAGATTGAAGGCATTGGTAACCGCAACCACCCACAACACGGTGAGCGGCAATCCTACGAACCAGGGAAGCGAATGGGAACCGAAGATCACCGGCAGATTGAGAACACGCATTCCGCCGGCGAACAGCATGGCAGCGGCGGTGGCCTGCACAGCAAACTTTAAATACGGACCCGCGCCCCGGAGATCGTCGTAGATGCCGAGACAAAAAATCAGGCAGGCGGGAATATAGATGCGAAGAATCGTCGCGGGAGCGAGGCCATCGAGCAGGCGAGGAAATACGAGAGAGAGCGCCAGCCACGCGCTCAGGCTGACCGAGAAAGCCAGGAAAATCGCCACGCCCCCCAGCCGGGGAAGCGGAGCTTGGTGAAGATGCCGTCCGCCTTGCGGCACGGAGACCCAGCCTCTGTGGGTCGCCAGGTCTCGCACTTCCCGGGTGGCGACAAACGATACAGCCAGCGAAAACACAAACATCGCAAAGAACAGGAGCGTCAAAATTCAGAATTCCCTTCCGGCTGAGACCCCGGCATGTCAGGCCAGTCACGCTGCAGGGACGTCTCAGTCAACTCTTGCAGACAGGGTGTTTCTAACTCGTGGCGCTTGAACAATCAATTTTTTGATTTCAGGAACTATACATCCAGTGACCACTGCAGGCAAGTATTTTGGCGCATTTGGGGGTTAATAGTTGATGGTCGCGGGGCGTTGAACCCGAGCGCTCGGCGCAGATTTTACTGGAGTTGTGTGTGCTAAACTCGACGCACAGATAGACCCAGGAGTCTGAGTATGTCCGGGCGGAATCGCCGCTTCGTTTTGCGAAGGTTGTACGGGTTGCTGGTTGGCTTGTGCAGTCTCCACCTGCTGGCCCAGACACCGGCCGGGGGAGAGGCGCCACCACCCGCCCCCGCGAACGAAACCGCTTCGCCCCAATCGGCCAGGCTACTGGCGAATTCCAATGTGAAGCTAGGCGTTGGCGACTTGATCGAGATCACGGTGTTCGGAGTGCCTGATCTCACGAATAAGACCCGCATCAGTGGTTCAGGCGACGTCTATCTTCCCTTGATCGACTATGTTCACGTTGCCGACCTGACGACGGATGAAGCACAGCAGTTGATCCAAAAGCGGCTGGCCGATGGAGGCTTTGTCCGCGAACCGCACGTTTCCATTTTCGTGGACGAATCCGCGTCGCAAGCCATCACCATGGTGGGAGAGGTCGCCCGCCCCGGGGCCTACCCTGCGATTGGAGAGCGCCGCCTTTTCGACCTGATCTCTGCGGCGGGAGGATTCACGGAGAAGGCGGGCCCCATTGTCACCATCGAGCATCACGGAGATCCCGGTAAGAAGGTGGAGCTTCAGCTGTCGTCTCACAACCTGGCCGAAGATACCCAAAACAACGTGGATATTTATCCGGGAGACTTGATCATTGTTTCGCGCGCCGGCATCGTTTATGTCGTGGGCGACGTGCAGCGTCCCGCCGGGTTTCTAGTTTCAGAGGACAACGCCCTCACGGTGCTCAAAGCCCTGGCGCTGGCCGGCGGCGGTACCAAAACCTCTGCCTTGAACAAAACCAGGATCCTGCGCCAGACGCCGAACGGGGTTCAGCAAATACCCATCCGCCTGAAGAAGATCCTTTATGCCAAGGCCCCGGATGTGGCCCTGGTGAAGGGCGACATATTGTTCATACCCGGAAGTTCGGCCAAGGCTGCGGCGTACCGCACTGCGGATGCAGCCATGTCCTTGTCCACCTCCTTGGCAATTGTTGCGGCCCATCCTTAAGTAGTTGTCCCCGTAGGCATCCCCGCTATCCGCCAAGGGATTCCAGCACCGCAATGTAGTCCCGCGCCGTTTTTTCACGAGAAAATCTGTTGACGATGTATTGCCGGCCGCTGGTTCCCATTTGGCGTCGGCGCGCGGGGTCGTCCGCCAGTTCGTGGATCGCCTGCACCAGCGCTCCACTGTTCTCGGGTTCCACAAAGACGCCCGCGCCCGCTTCTTCCACAATCTGGCGGGCCTGCCCGTCAACCGCAACGACGACCGGCCGCTCGCAAGCCATATATTCCAGCAGTTTGGTGGGGATCACCGTCTTGAACAGCTCGGTCTTTTTCAGCATGACCAGGCAGAGATCGGCTGCGGAAACATAGGCGGGGATTTGTTCCCGCGGTTGTTGGCCCAGGAACTGAATGTTGGCGAGTCCGCGCGCGGCGGCGAGTTCCACGATGCGATCTTTTTCCGCCCCTTCTCCAATCACCAGAAACATCGCGTTCGGCCGTGTGGTCCGCAACGCTTCGGCGGCGGCAATCAACGTCTCCAATCCATGTGCGTTGCCCATGGTGCCGATGTAGCAAATCAGGAAACGATCTTCGAGTTGCAGTTGCTTTCGCACCTCCGCAGCTGCCGGGTCGCGGCGGAATAGATCGGTCTCCACTCCATTCTCGACCACGGAAATCTTTTCCGCGGGAACGTTCCAGTGCTGCACCAGGTGGCCTTGGAAGGCCGGCGACACAACCACGATGCGGTCGGCATGACGGTAAAGGAAACCGGCGATTGCGCCCAGCGTGCTGTGGAGCAAGGTTCCTGCGCTGGCCGCGCCGACGGCGGCGAGCGATTCCGGCCAAAGATCGCGGACTTCGAAGACGAAGGGGACGCGCTTCCAGAACGCCAGCCACCAACCAGCGAGCGCGCACAACAATTGCGGCGACGTGGCGATGACCACATCCGGCTTAGGCAGAGCCAAGCCGCTGACCGCCGCCGAGACGCAGAACGACGCGTAATTACGAATTCTTTCGTGCGCTTTTCGATTGGGCAGCGGCCAGAGCCAGGTGCGCACGACGCGCACCCCTTCGACAGTTTCTGTATAGCGAAGGTGGCGCAACCGCGAGCGCCAGACCTCGGGCACGACGCCGGTCGGATGATTCGGGAAACCGGTGAAGACAGTCACGTCATGCCCCATCCGCGCCCAATGCCGCGACAACTCCGCGGCGCGCGCGGCCGGCGCTCCCATTTCAGGCGGAAAATATTGCGAGACGTAGAGAATCTTCACGATGAATATAAGAACCATCAATAGTGCAGCAATTTGAAAACGCTTTTCCCGATCAGCGCACGGGTTCGATTGCCAGGCCGCCGCGCGTAGCCTTCCCATCGGTCGGCAACCGCCGCAAAGCGAGCATCGCCCGTCAGCCTGGACAGCACGCGCAACTGTACAATATGCAACCGATGGTAGAAAGGGCTCGCCAGCATATTTAGCCGCGTTCCGGATTGTTCATAGAGCGACCAGTATCCGGTATCGAAGCGGGCCAGATTGTGAATCAGGGTCTCGACCCCGCGATCGAAGATTGCCTTCGCCGAAGCATCCCTGCGCGCCAACCAGAAATCGAACACGCCCCACAGAGCCCACATGAATCCGTTCAAAATGTGTGTCGGCGGATCGACGAGATACTCTTCGATCCACAGGTTCTTCTCGTTGTTCTCGGATACGTCCTCAAACAGTACGCCACCCTCCGCCATGGGCCGTGTCAGGGCGACAAACGCCTTCTCGGCCGCACGCTGATACTTCTCGTTTTCGGAATGAGCATGAGTTTGAGTAAGAGCATACGCGCGCAGAAGAAGTGAAACGCCCTGCCCTTGCGCGAGTCCCGAATACCAGGGCGCCTTGAGCGGGTCACGATAGTCCCAGTCAAAGTGATGGTTCCAGACCCACAGGCCGTGAGGATTTTGTTCCAAGTTTGCGGTGAGCCAATCGGCAGCGTTGAGAGTCTTCTGCCAGCGGACTTCTTCACCGGTCTCCCAGAACAGGTTGTAGTTTGCGAGCCCCCACTGCGCAATCGCGATCGGATTGTATTGCAGGCCAATCGCTCCGTGGTAGTCGAGCATGGGAATGCCGGTGGCATCGTAGTGGCCCGCGTAGTCCGCCTTCTCGCGAAATAGCATGTAGTACTCGCCGAGCCGATCTGCGGCAGCGCGCGGATTGATCTCCGGCGTCTCATGCCAGAACGTCAACTGGCTTCGTCCGGAACCAAGGTAGGCGGGGAAGATGCGCCGGTAGTAATGCCAACGCTTGGCCAGGCTCATGCCGATTCGACTTCCCAGAGCGTGGTGGCAAGATCGTCGGTCTCGACGGCGATGGTCGTCGCTGCCAGATAATTGGTGGAGTTCTCGCCGTCGGGCAGGAAAGCGTTGCCGTACTGGAAATAACGCATCGGCAATTTATCCTTCTTCCAGCGAGCCAGCACCTGCCAGTTCGTTCCGACTCTGGAGCCATCTCTCGATCCAACGATTTGCACTTCACGGCCCGT
>JBGPFV010000083.1:0-8873 GCA_041483535.1 Terriglobia bacterium
CGAGTCGTACTTCAGCAGGTGCGCCAGCGTCCTGGGATCGGTGAGATCGTTCACGGCGACGAAGTCGAGGTTCTTGTCCGCGAGCGCGGTGCGGAGAACGTTGCGTCCGATGCGTCCAAATCCATTAATGCCAACTTTTACAGCCATGGTGCCTCCGAAAGAGAGTTTTTGATTGCCTAAGAAATCCGCAGAAGCTAAGACAACATCCGATGTTAACAGGATGGTAGAGTTAGCGTAAACGTCATGCGCCCCATCGGCGCTGTCCCGATTTCCCGAATCCGGACACTAGAACTCCTCTTACAAATGGTTTTGGGAAGGGCACGGCTTCAGACGTGCCGTCAGGGCCGCAAGAAATGCGGGCTTTCGCCACTGAGGGCCAGAGATCGCGCCCGACCTACCATTTATGAGACCGCAGCCAACCAAACGGCTGGCAGAGGAGTTGGATTCATCCCCCCTTATTCAGGCGAGCGTGATCTCGAGGTAAGCGTCGGTGTTGCGCCAGAGCAAGGGGACACGAGCAAGCCAGTATTTTGCGTTGATCAACCGGCGCACGCGGGCAGACTCCTCGGGGGGAAGAATACGAACCGTAGCGGGGAATTCGGGTCCGGTGATCTTTCCGCGCATGGTGCAGGGAGCGATCCGGACTTGCGGATGGTTGCGGATGCGCTTGTGCTTTCCCAACTTGCTGCTGGTCATGAAGTAAAGTTTGTTGTCGTCTTCGGCAAACCAGATGGGCGTGTACACAGCAGTTCCACTCTTCCGGAAGGTAGCGAGGCTGATGTAACGCTGGCCGTGGATCGCGGTGGGGACGGGAGCCATGAGGATATTGTAAACAACTGCGGGCGGTTTCCAGGTGGGGTTTCAAAGGGGGCAGCGCTTTTAGGAGCGTGTCGAGGCGGGACTCTGCCATCACTCTTTAATAACGGAGGGGCGACGTGCGGCGAGGCAAAGCCCAAATGACTAATCCGCTGGACGGCAGGTCACTTACAATAGCGAACGGGTTGAGGCTCCGGATATGAGCGAGACGTGGAAGCAATGGGAAGGGCGCACCGTCAATGGGAGATTCCCGCTACAGAGCTACTTAGGCGGTTCCGATCACAGTGCTGTATTCCTTACCCTCGTGCGAACCGCTGCGGGCGATTCCGAGAAAGCGGCCATCAAGTTGATCTCTGCCGGGGCAACTGACGCGGAGAAGCAACTCTTCCGATGGAAATGCGCCGGCGAACTAAACCATCCGAATTTGATCCGTATTTTCGAAGCGGGCCGCTGCCAACTGGAGAGCACGGATCTGCTTTATGTTGTCGAGGAGTACGCCGAAGAAAATCTTTCACAGATTCTTCCGGAGCGGGCGCTGACGGCGGAAGAGGCGCGAGCGATGCTTCCGCCGGTTCTGCGGGCTTTGCAGTTTGTGCACGATAAGGGCTTCGTGCATGGACACATCCAACCTTCAAACATTTTGGCCATTGGGGATCGGGTGAAGCTGTCGAGCGACGCCCTGGACGTACCGGGCGAGAGCAGTCGCCGCACGGGGACGTCGAGCGCGTACGATCCGCCAGAAGCAGCGATGGTGACGGGAGTGCTTTCGACGGCGGCCGACGTTTGGCAGTTGGGGATCACGTTGGTCGAGGTGCTGACGCGGCGCTTGCCGGTTTGGGATGGTGCAGGGACGAACGCGCCGACGTTACCGGCGACGATACCGCCGACAGTCCCAGAACCATTCCGCGAAATTGCGGATCACTGCTTACAAATGGATGCGGGGAAGCGATGGACGATGGCAGAGATCGGCGACCGGCTGGCATCGGCGAGGGTGGAATCGGCGTTGCCGGGACCCGCGTCCGCTCAGCCCTCGGCGATCGCGGGTCAGCGGAAAGAATCCGCGAAATGGTCCTACTGGCTGGGGTTGGCGGCGCTGGTTGCGATTGCGGTCTTTTTGATTGTCAGACAGAAACCGTCAAGCCCTCCGACGGAATTGCCATCGACGCAAGCGCCGCAGGGTGCCGCCACCGAAAATCCACCACCCGCCACTGCCACAACGAACCCTGACAACCAGAGCGGCGTGGTGCGGCGAGTGATGCCGGAGGTTTCGCCGAACGCGCGCCGAACCATCCAAGGCAAGATCAAGGTTCGTGTGAAAGTAGAAGTGGATGCCGCGGGCAACGTGACCGACGCGACGCTGGAATCCGCCGGGCCGAGCAAGTATTTCGCGCGCATCGCGCTGGCGGCCGCGCGGGATTGGAAATTTTCTCCGGCACAAGCCGGTGAGCAGGGCGCGGCCAGGGAATGGAAGCTGCAGTTCGCTTTCAGCAGAACCGGGACAGAGGTTTCCGCGGTGCGCACCGCGCGTTCTAGGGTGGTCTCTAAATGAGCATTGAGAACCGTTCATTTGTATGCAGAAGGAAGTTCACAGGTTAATCTTCCGGGGCGGTTCCTTAAGGCGACGAACCTTCAGACCCGGTTCTCGCAGGGGAGATTCCGCAAAGAAGGCTGTCAAACCAGCGGTAGCAGGAAAATAGCGCCGCTGGAAGAAAAGCGCCACGTTGACCAGCGCAATCATGACCGGCACTTCGACGAGCGGGCCGATGACGGCTGCGAATGCCGCTCCGGAGTTGATGCCGAAAACGGAAACTGCGACCGCAATCGCCAGTTCAAAGTTGTTCGAGGCCGCGGTGAACGAGAGCGTGGCCGTCTGCGAGTAGTCCGCCCCAAGTTTCTTGCCCATGTAAAACGACAGCAGGAACATCACCACGAAGTAGATCAGCAAAGGCACGGCGATCCGCAGCACATCCAGCGGCAGCCGGACGATGTAAGCGCCCTTGAGCGAGAACATCACCACAATCGTGAACAGCAAGGCGATCAGCGTGAGCGGGCTTACTCGGGGAACGAAATTACGCTCATACCACTCGCGCCCTTTCATTCGAAGCAGCAGCGTGCGAGTTACGAACCCAGCCAGAAAAGGAATGCCCAGATAAATAAAAACGCTCTTCGCGATTTCGGCGATCGAGACGTGGACGATCGTACCGTGGAGGCCGAGTTTGGCGGGCAGAACCGTGATGAACAGCCAGGCGTAGGGCGAGTAGAAAAACACCTGGAACAGGGAATTGAAGGCCACCAGCCCCGCCGCATATTCGGCATCGCCGCCAGCCAGTTCGTTCCAGACGATAACCATCGCAATGCAGCGCGCCAGGCCGATCATGATGAGTCCAGCCATGTATTCGGGATAGCCGCGCAAGAACACGACAGCCAGAACGAACATCAGAATGGGGCCGACCACCCAGTTCTGGATGAGGGAGAGGCCAAGCACCCGTGTGTTGCGGAAAACCTCGTGCAGTTTCTCGTACCGCACCTTGGTGAAGGGCGGATACATCATAACGATGAGTCCCACCGCAATCGGAATCGAAGTTGTGCCGAGGCTGAAGCGATTCAGAAACGGAACGATTCCCGGCACTTGCCAGCCGGCAATTACCCCCACTGCCATTGCGGAAAAGATCCAAGCGGTGAGATAACGATCCAGAGAGCTCAGTCGAGAAGAGACTCTGTCTGCCATGTCCTTACACCCTCGCGGAAGTGGTTACCTTCGGCAGCGCCGAGTACGGACGCCATTCGCTGCGCGTGCACGAGCCCGCCTGGATTGCTTCTTTCAGCTTGCGCGTGTCGTCCTGCAGAAGTTCCTCCCCCTTGAAGACCTGCGGGAGAAAGTCAAAGAAACGCCTTGTCGTACCAGACTTGGCTTCCGAAAGCCGGTAAAAGATGCGAGGCCCGTCGCGGCGGTCCAACACCAGCCCGCAATTCTTCAGATACGTTAAGTGCCGCGACACATTCGGCTGCGACATCTCCAGAACGTACTGGATATCGCATCCGCATAGCTCGCCGTGCAACAGTAGGTTGAGCATTCGCAGCCGGGTCGCGTCGGACAGACCTTTGAAATACTGTTCGAGCTTCATTTTCTTGTTCACCTCACTGCGTCCGCGATTTTGTTTCCCCACCGGGCGGACGCTCAGTGTCCCGCCGTAGTTGCTACCGCCGCTGTAATCCATTCCCTGACCTCGTCCTCCTTGGGAATGCGGCCGGAGACCTTGACCAGTCCATTGACCGTAACAGCCGGGGTCAGCAGGACGCCTGCCTTTGCCATACCAATCGGATCGTTTACCTTTTGCACCTCTGCAGTGACACCCATTTTTTCCACCGCGTGGCGCACTACTTTCTCCGTCTCTATGCACCTTGAACAACCAGGACCATAAACAATGATGTTCAACATCGCTTCCTCACTTGTCAGCGATCTGAGGCCGGAAGGCGGTCCGTCGTGCCTTTTTCGCTAATTACAATTTCCGGTTCTACGACGATTTCGGACTTCACCGAATTTGCGACCAGGCTGTACTTCTGCGCAGCTTGCAGCGCACGTTGAACCCTAGTTTCTATTACCGCCCTTGACTCTTCCCCGGAAGCAACACGGATCACGGGGCGAAAACACAACCGCGTGAAGAGTTCAGTCCGGTCAAGCTCGATCACTTTGGTACCTTCGGTGCGGCACTCATACGACAGCAAGTTCAAATGGAAGCGCTCGGCAGCCCAGATAAACATCAGCATCACACAGGTGTTCGCCGCCGCCACGAATGCGTCTTCCGGGGTGAATACGCCCGCGTGCCCCTGTGCATCCGGCGGCGCCGAGAACTTCATCTCGGGACCGTTCCCCAACGTCAGGTGTCCCCAGTGTTCACCTGTCCACCGTACCGTGGTGTGGTATGTGGCAGTTCGGCTCATCGTCACTCCTTGTGGGCGCAGAAAGCTGCGTACTCGCGGAGGATGGCCTCGCGGTAATTCGCCTCCGCTTCCGGTGGAACGTAGTTGTAAATCTTCACGGTTTGGAGCAGATCTTGCCCGGCATCCTCTGGCCCGCGTCCCTTCTCTCGGAAGTGCTGAAAGATCAGTGGCAGCGCCTGCAGTTCGACGGTTTCTCCAGCAATCAACACCTTGTTGACCGGGACACCAGATCCGCAGGAGCACGTAGCTACATTGGCTGCGCCCGGCTGCGGTTCAACAGATTCCGTGATTCGTGCCCCGCTGGCCCGTTTCCCTACAAATTGATCGACCAGTTCTGCCAGTCGCTGAGCCGTCACGTCAACAGCCTGCTTGCCGGCCTCATTCAAGGAACGCCGTCCCGCGATTCGGCCCACCCCTCGCTCTGCCGCAACTTCGTTGACTACGATGCTCGCTACCGGCTTGCCCGAGTACATTTCGGTACCGTGCGCGGCACAGCGAAGCTCGCACCCGTCGACCGTGATCGTCGGATGAAAGCGAGCGAACGCCCGGTCCCCTTCGCCGCCCGCAAGAAATAGCGGTAAGCAGATGGTGACAGTGTTCCCCGGCCGCAACTCGTGCAGTACCTTAAGAGCTGCCAATCTGGCGACCGTGCCCTCGGCCAATTCCTCGCCTGAGCAGGCAACGATCCCAGCTTTTCTTTCCGGCAGGTCAGGCATAGGTGCCTCCTTCGGCAATCTCATCAAGATCAGCGGCAATCTCCTCGGCCAGTTTGCGGGCGAGCTGCTTGCCTTCTGAATTGAGCTCGGCTATGCCCTCAGGTTTGAGTCCCTTGTGGCGGCGGAACACCTCAAATACGGCGACCTCCCGCAAGACCGTGCCTCCGCTATGTTTCACCAGCTTGGCGGCGCACATCTGCTTGCAGCCGTCAATGGTCACGGCGGGGCTGGTGCGGACTCGCTCGCAAGCCCGTTCTTCACCCAGCACAAGCTTCGAGAGCGCCACCAACTGCGTCTGGTCAGGGCGCAACTCTTCGCAAAGCTCATAGGCCGCTTCGCGGCTTACCGACCCAAGCGCCTTGCCTATTCCGCTGCACGGTATGACTACCACTCGGTTTTGGCTCATGACTTCAGCTCCTGCTCCGCCTGGGATTGCATCACGGCCATGTATGCCTGCGGGGCGAGCAGCTTCGCACGATCGGCTTCCCAGTTCGCAGTCTCAATCTCTGCCAGCCATCCCTTTTCATACGGGTCTTCATTAACGATTTCAGGCTTCAAGGTGAGGGCGTCGTTGACCTCGACAATCGTTCCGCCCACAGGAGAGGAAAGACCGATGGTCACCTTCATCGTCTCGATTTCCGCGAACTCATCGCCCGCCTTGAGCGTGGTTTTCGGGGGCTTAACAGAGGCGAAGGCAACGTCGCCATTGTGCTGCTGCATGAAGTCCGTGACGCCGACTCGGACCCGGCTGGTTCCTTGCGGCTGGCCCCAGGCCACCCATACTCCGTCCGACGTATACAAGCGATCTGTGGCTACCAGGAAGGTGAACTTGTCAACGGTGGTGCGGAGAAAGTCAGGCATGGCTCCTTCTTATTGATCGATATCACACTGGTACTCTTATATTCGCATACATGTATACCAGTATGTTAGATTCCGGGCTGTGATCCGCGGCACAGTCCCATGTGACCAGTGCTACACAGTGTGAGGACCGCGGTGAGATAGCGGTCAAGAAAGCTGAGACGGCGGGATGTCTTCGTGGCTGTCATGGTCTTTGTCATTGCCCCGTCACCGCCGTCCGATGCGATCCACTTCTTTTTTCAGCGCGAGGCGATCGAGCGCCGTCAGAGGAAGAGCGAGAAAAAGACTGATGCGCCGGTCGAGAACAAAAAAAGCTTCTCGGAAGGCGCGTTCGATTTCGGCGGAGTCTCCGTGAACCGCGGCTGGGTCGGGCACTCCCCAGTGCGCGGTCATGGGCTGTCCCGGCCACAGCGGGCAGGTTTCCTTGGCGGCATTGTCGCAAACCGTGAAGACGAAGTGCATCGCGGGAGCGCCGGGGCGCGCGAACTCGTCCCAGCTCTTGCTGCGCTGGCCGGCTGCGGATATGTGAGCCATCTCCAGTTGCTTCAGAGCTTCGGGACGAACCGTCCCCGAAGGATGACTCCCGGCGCTGTAGGCGGTGAAGCCAGGCTTTCCTTTGTGGTTGAGGATTGCCTCAGCTATGATCGACCGCGCCGAGTTTCCCGTGCACAGGAACAAAACGTTGTAGTGAGTTTCCATCGGTACCCGACCGTCGTGTAAGTGCGATTCGTATCGGGGCATCGCTTTAGCGATGCCGTAAGTTCTTCGAAATCAGATGCCCCTTTAGGGGCTGGCCTTCGCTGAGCGACACAAAACGTTAACCACAGCACGTCGGCCCGCAGCACGCCTTCTGCCCCGGCTTCGGTTTCACTGCGCGCACAAAGGCGCTCATGAACTTTTCATCCACCCGCGCCGCGATGGCGTCCACGTCAATGCCGGAGGCGAAGAGGAACTCACGCGCATCCTCGACGCGATAGATTCGCGTGGGCTCAATTTCGATCCGCTCAAAACCGGCGGCGGAAAGTTTGCCGCGATATTCGTTTTCTTCCAGAGCGCCCGCGATACAACCAACCCACGCCAGCACACTCTGACGGACCTCGGGGGCGATTTCGCCGCGGGTGACCACGTCCGAGACAGCAAGCCGTCCGCCCGGTTTGAGCACGCGGAAGGCCTCGCGCAGCACGCGGTCTTTGTCGGCGGAAAGATTGATCACACAGTTGGAAATGATGACGTCGACCGAGTTGTCAGGCAGCGGGATGCTTTCGATCTCGCCTTTCAGAAATTCAACGTTCTCCGCGCCCGCCTTGCGTTTATTCTCGTTGGCCAGCGCCAGCATTTCGTCGGTCATGTCGAGCCCGTAGGCTTTGCCGGTTGGGCCGACGCGCCGTGCGGAGAGCAACACATCGATACCGCCGCCCGAGCCCAGATCAAGCACCGTTTCGCCGGGAGTCAGCTGCGCGAGCGCGGTTGGGTTACCGCATCCAAGCGAAGCCAGCATTGCCTCTTCGGGAATCTGTCCGGCCTGCGCGTCGTCATAAAGATGCGCAGTGATGGGATCGCGGAATTCCCGCGCCGGTGCGCCGCCGCAGCAACTGCTGCCACCGGTCTTGTTGGTGACTCGCAAGGCCGCTTGTCCATATTTCTCTTTTACAACTTCTTTGAGGTTGGTGTTGACGACATCGACATTGCTATCGGGCATGATGGCTTCTCCTATTTGCAGAATTGGACTTTGCCGAATTGAACCAGGTCTTGCGGCTCAAGTGCCTTATTCCGGGTGCAGCACTCGGCGTAAAGAAATTGCAGAATTTCCCGCAACGCGTCGGTGTTGGCGGTGTAGCGCAGAAACGTGCCCTTGCGCTCGACGTTCACGAGGTCTTCATTCTTGAGCTTGTCAAGATGGTGAGAAAGCGTCGAGCCGGGAATCTCGAGCTCGTCCTGAATTTCGCCGACTACCAGCCCCTCGGGGTGCGCCGAGAGCAGCAATTGCATGATGCGCAGTCGCGGCTCGGTCCCCATGGCCGAAAACATGTCGGCATAGCGGGCGACGGGCTCACTATTCGTTTGGAGTTTGCCGGCGGGGCTGCTCATCATTCCATAATACTAGAAATATGGATTCACTGTCAAGGGTGGTTGGTTCCGACCGGTCGGGGGGGCAACGCGAAGCCGCCATCGGATCCCTTTTGTGAATGCGCGACGCTATACTAGACGGCGCGACCCGCCAGGAGTGCGCGGTACGCCCCTGACCACCGACCCCTGAGTTCCATGTCTGCGCCCACCATCGTCGATGTTCAAGGCCGCAAGCTCAAGCTCACGAACCTGGAGAAGGTCCTCTATCCCGCCAGTGGGTTCACCAAGGGGCAGGTGGTGGATTTCTACGTCCGCATTGCGCCCGTGCTGGTCCCGCATCTTGCGGGACGAGCGCTGACCATGAAGCGTTATCCCGGGGGTGTAGGGGACGATCAGGAATATTTCTTCGAGAAGAACGCCCCCATGCACCGGCCCGACTGGGTGAAAACCGCGCCCGTCTGGAGCGAGAGCAAC
>JBGPFV010000084.1:0-8678 GCA_041483535.1 Terriglobia bacterium
ACGCTCGGCTCCAGCGTCGCGAACACAAAAATCTGCCGGTCGCGAGCGATCTTGAAAATGGTTCCGCTGCGGTCGCCGACGTAGAGATTCTCCGCCGCATCGAAGGCAATCCCGGTCGCCACTCCCATGCCTTCGGCGTAGGTCGACATGGTGCCGTTCGGCGCCACCTTGTACACCGCCTCGTCGTGCCGCGAAGAAACGTACATCTGGCCTTCGCGGTCGAAGGCAATCGCGGTGGCGTTCATCAGGTCGCTGAGAAACGGCTTCACGACGTAGTTGGTGTCGATCTTGAAAATGGACACGGGAACTTTTTGCCCGCGCGATCCAGAGAAAGTCACAAACAGGTTGCCTTCGCGGTCGAGCGCGGGATTGGTTACCGGATGAAGGTTGTCGGCCACCGGGACTGCAACCCTAATGGGATGGGGGTTGCTGACGTTGCCGACGGCTCCCACCCCGTTCGTGTTCACATTCGTGTTCACTACGACCGGCCCCGACGCCGCACCCTCGGGCACGCGAGCCACCAAGAAATCGTCGGAACTGATGAGCACCGAGCCCTCGATCTCGCCGAAGTGCACGCTGGGGCGGCGCAACTCGGGCGGACGCAGGCTCTTTCCCATGATGCGAACCTCACCTCCCGGCAAAGCGAAACTTGGCGCCACCGCTTCGATGTGCGGTTTACCGTTGACGTTCTTCTTTCCCAGCAGGCGGTCGGAGATGCTCATCAGTTTGTTCCGGCGAAAACCAACATTCGATTGTCTTCCTGTAACTAAGTTGTCATCCTGTAATTAAGTTGTCATCCTGAGGGAAGCGAAGGAACTGCTGTCGTTGCCTAGAAGAAAAGCAGGTCCTTCGCTTCGCTCAGGATGACAACCTGATTTACGCACATTCCGGGGCACCAGCGCTACCAGGTTAGAAGTCCAAAGTGTAATAGAAGATGCATGATGGCGAGTGCGTAAAGTCCCGCGCCCAGGTCATCCACTACGATGCCGGTACCCTCGGGCAGTCGCTCCAGCCGCCGAATGGGAAACGGCTTCCAAATATCGAAGACACGGAAGAGTATAAGGCCCACGAGAAAAGTTTTCCAAGCCAGCGGGACCGCGATCAGCGCAACCAGTTGCCCCGCGACTTCATCGATGACGACGAACTGCGGGTCTTTTAAGCCCGAGGAGCGGGCGACCAGGGTGGCGGCGGGAATTCCGATGAGGGTTACAGCCGCGGCGGCGACCATCGTCGCCCAGACCCGGTCCGCGTCCGGGATTCGGGAACTTGCCAACCCCCACACAATAACCGTGGCCAGCGATCCCCAGGTGCCGGGGCCGGGCTTGAGGCGTCCCGCGCCGAAGAAAGTCGCAGTCAGCGTGGCCCATAGCGGAGCGCGGGGGCGGGACGCCCCCGCGACAGCCGGCGAGACGCCGGCGCTACGGTCGGGTACGGCGCTGCTTCGGTTGCGATTTGCGACATCTGAATACGGATCAGGCTTGGAGGAATCCATAAACGTTTAGGGGGAGGGTAGCGCCGCCGTCCTCGACGGCTGTCGGGCGGGCATCCCGCCCGCCCACCCAAACCCACTTCCAATCTTTCAGCTGTGCTTTTGTAGGATTCTCGGTCACATAGCGAATCGCCCGTTCGAACTCCTCCTCGCTTGGAATGAGGTGGTCATAATACTCCCTTTGCCAAAAAACGCCATGTCTCCCGAGTATCCGATTCGCGTGTTTCGCGCTGAACGATTTCCAGGAATGTACCACTGTCGCCAGGGTTTGTCCGGGAAAGAGCCGGGCCACGACATGTACATAATTCGGCATGACGCACCACGCAAAGAGCCGATAGCGTTTCTCATCAAAGTAACGCAAGGCATTGGCCACCTCTTCCGCGAAGGCGGAGTTCCGCAAGTGACAAGCGCCCGCGCCACTGTCGAGGAAGCGTTCAATCACTGGAGTCGAGAGGCGCGTGATTCTCGTGCGTTCATCGGCGCTGAGGTCACGCCGAAGACCGATGGCAGTCTTGACGATGGCCTGCCGCTCGGATTCGACGCGATCAAGAACTGACTTGGGAAGCGAATCGGCTAGCCGGAAGGTTATGAAGTAGGCGGTATTGTCTTTTTCCCCAGTGGGGAGGCCTACCGCGATCGCGGATTTTGACCTCGCCAAAGCGGGGGCGGGACGCCCCGGGCCGGCCCTCCGTCCCCCCAAGCACACGCCCCAAGCCAAGGCTGCAGCACCCTTCGCGTAGCGAACGACGATGAGATCGCTCCAGACGCTCCCACCCTTGCAAGAGGCGCAAGCTTGGGGCAGCCTCAGTCTTCAAGTTAGTTATTTCGGAGGTTCCGCTTGATCTTCCCTACGCCGATGGGGTGCCGGCAGTCGCCGGTTCGGCGGTTTGCAGGTGGAACAGTCGCCGCAACGCGCTGGTCATCTGTTCCTGCGCCACCTTCTCGGGAAATTCCCGGAGTTCACGGGCCAGGGACCCTGCGATCTTCTGCGTCATTCGGGACATGATGGCATTTAACATTTCGTCCTGGTCCTGGGAGAAAGGTCCGTTCTCTTGGCGGAAGGCGTCCAGTTCCTGCCGGCAAATCTCGTCCAGGCGCAGGCGCAGGGCCACGATGGTCGGAACCAGCCGCTCCGCCATCAGCTTGCGACGGAAGCCTGGCGCCTCGGCTTGCAGAATCTTTTGCGCGTCAGCCGCAGCGGCCCGACGCTCGTCCGCATGGTGGTCGTCCACGTTTTCCAGGTCGTCAAGGTCGTAGAGGAAGACGCCCTTAACGTGGCGCACTTCGGTGTCAACGTCGCGGGGCATCGCCAGGTCCACGATCACCAGGGGATGGTCTTTGTCCTGGTCGTTGTTCTCGCGCCCGCGGTCGTGAGTTGTGCGTTCGCGAATCAGGCTCTCGACTTCCTCGCGGCTCACAATCGTGCGCACAGAGGAAGTCGAGCTAAAGATGATGTCGGCCTCCGCCATAGGCTGCCAGCGCTCCTCAAACGGGACCGCAACCCCGCCGATGGCCGCCGCCAGTTTCGCCGCGTGCGCCAGGGTGCGATTGATGACGGTCACGCGCATGGAGTTGGCCCCCTGGGTAAGCAGCCCACGGGCTAGAATCTCGCTCATCTTGCCCGCGCCGAGCAGAATCACTTTCTTGTTTTCCAGCGTGCCGAAATTCTGGCGCGCGAGTTCCACCGCGGCGTAAGGAATCGAAACCGCCGTGCCGCCAATGGCCGTTTCACTATGCACCCGCTGGGAGACGGCGAGCGCCTTCTCCAGCACGGCATCGAGGAATCGGCCGGTTGCCCCCATCTTCCGCGCCTGCGTCCACGCCTCTTGCACCTGGGCAACCACCTGGGGCTCGCCCACCACCATCGAATCCAGGCTGGACGCGACCCGGAAAATATGCAGGAGGGCGGCCTCATCCAGCAAGCGGTAAAAATGCTTCCACTCGCACAGCTTGAGTCCATATTCGGCGCCCAGCAGCCGCATCACCGAGTTCTCGGCCAGCGTGACCTCGTTGGCCCACAGCCAAAACTCGGTGCGGTTGCAGGTCGCCATGACCATGGCTTCTTCGACGCCTTCCGCCCTCGACAGCTGCACCAGGGCTTCGTAGCGCCGGTTCCCGGGGATCCAAAAGTGTTCCCGCACGGCCATAGGGGCAGTTCGATAGTTCAGCCCGACGACCATCAGAGTGGCTTCCACGTCTTTGTCTCCGGCAAGACCTACTTCCAGGGGAAAAGCACCCGGCGTGCCAAAGAAGAATCCGCTCTCGAACAGTGATCCTCCTTCGTTTCAGTTACTTAGCGAAGTTGTCATCGAAAGGGAGCTGGGGCTGGCAAGCCTAAGTTGCGGGATATCACGCGGGGCTGGTGTGTTTTGGCCCTGAGGACCTGCACCACAGAGTCACCAAGGCACACGAATCAGGTCATCTGACCATCGGGTCATCGGGCCAGCGGAAATCAAAGGCACTGGTTAAGGCGCGATTTCCGCCGGCGTAATTTCTTTCTCCTTATTCAGAGCTTTCGTATGCGGCTGGTAGACGCAGAACGGCTCCTCATCGAGATAGTTGCCGGTGGCGGCAAACGCGCGGGCGCGGCATCCCATGCAGATGTTGCGGAACTCGCAGCAGCCGCACTTTCCCTTCAGGTTGTTGACATCGCGCAGTTCATTGAACACCACCGAGTTTTCCCAGATGTCGGCGAACCGTTGCTTCTTCAGATCTCCTGCCAAGGCGGGCAAGTATCCGCAGGGATAGACTTCGCCCTGATGAGAAATGAAACACACGGCGGTTCCGGCCAGACACCCCTTAGTCATGGCATTCATGTCGGAGGGATGCGTACCAGGGTGTCCCACAGGTTGTCCAACACTCGTCTGTCCCATCCCATGCGCTTTCAGTTCGATGCCGGTCGATCCCGGCATCACCATTTCCGTGGGTCCGATCGCGGGCGAACCCGGCGCCGACGGATGGAGCGGCGGCGCGGTGTGAGCGGCCTCGGCGGCTGCCGCGGAACGGTGCTCTGCCGCCCGCCGCTGCCGCACCACGCGGAAGTAGTGGGGCGCACAGGTAGCCTTCAGCTCGATGCCGCCTTCGAGCGAGCGATCGTAGAACCAGTTCAACATGCGTTCGTATTCTTCTGGCGGAACCATTTGTTGCTCGGCGATATCCACACCGCACCCTACCGGCACGAGCAGGAAGGTGTGCAGCGCGTCGGCTCCCAACTGCTTCGCCAACTCCAGCACCTGCGGAAGCTGATGGGCATTGTGGCGGGCGATGGTGGTGTTGATCTGCACCGACATGCCCAAATTTTTCAGATTCCGGAAACCGGCGATGGCGGCATCGAAGGCGCCGGGAATGCCGCGGAAAGTATCGTGGGTGAGCGCATCGGCGCCGTCCAGGCTGATGGCAACGCGCCGCACGCCGCTATCGACGATCATGCGCGCCACGTGCTTGGTCACCAGCGTGCCATTGGTGGCCAGCGCCACCCGCAGACCCTGGTCCGTGCCATAACGCGCCAATTGGAAAATATCCGAACGAAACAGCGGTTCACCGCCGCTCAGCACCAGGATGGGAGCGGACACCGCCGCGATCTGATCGATGATGTCGCGTGCCGCCTGGGTGGAGAGGTCGGAGGGTGAACTCAACTCCGTAGCCGTGGCACGGCAATGGATGCAGCGCAGATTGCACCCTTTGGTCAGCTCCCAGAAAATCAATCGCGGCTTGCTCGTGCTCACTGCCGTTGGATTGGCTGGAATTGAATTGGAATGTTGCCCGTTGCCGTGTGCCGAAGTCATGTACCATTCCCTCCCCACGCGAACCTTGTCTGGTTCCACCCTAGTCGCCACGATAGGAGAGAACGACCCGCCCAGCGGTGACTGTCATCACCGGAAATTGTGATCTCAGTCACGAGATGCAAAGCTCATGGAATGTTGGAGATGGGCTGCTATCGAGGTTATCCAACAGGGTTGCAGGCACCCCTTCCGCCGCTGCCGGCCTGATCTTACTGATGACTGACAACTGATAGCTGACAGCTGTTCCTAGTTGTGGTTGGCGATTTCGCGGAGCGCCGCCGTGTTCCGAATCACCAGCGTCGAGCCATTGGAGCGCACGATCTGACGTTTCTTCATCTCCGCGAACAGGCGCGTCACCGTCTCGCGCGAAGTTCCAATCATCTGCGCGATTTCCTCGTGCGTGAGTCTCAGCTTCAACCGGGGCTCCGCTTTGTGGGATTCTCCGTTCTTGAGACTCCATTCCAGAAGTAACTTTGCCAGTTTCTCGGCGGCGGAGTGCGACAATCCCAGCGAGCCTGCTTCCTTACAGGCATTGTGATATTTTTCGCTTAACTGCTCGGCCACTTTGAAGCAGGCCTCCACATCATCCTTAAGGAAGCGAAGAAAGTCATCGCGCTTGACGAAGTTGACCTGGCAGGGATCGATGGTTTCCGCCGTTACCTGGTAAGGTTTGCCGGAAATCGTGGCGCTCATCCCCAGCACCTCTCCGGGTTCGACCAGTTTCACAATCACCGTTCTGCCGCTCGGAGAATTGATGGAGAGCTTGACCCGGCCTTTGCAAAGCACAAAGATGCCGCGGGGCAACTGCCCTTCGACAAACAGCACCGCCTTCTGCGGATACGCGGTCGCGTACTTGATATTTTCAAAGGCTTGCAGCGCGGTGGGAGGCAGATCGCAGAAGCTGCGATCTTCGCGGAGCTTGCAGGTAAGGCAGCTTTCTACAATTTCCATTCCGTAAGGTGAAATCATGAACCAGCCTCCTGAGGCAACCCCGGGGCCCGGCTCGCCGTGCGTGGGTCGCATCTTGCGCAGTCCACGAGCCCGTTGAGTCGGCCTCGTCACAGGCCAGTGTCCGTCCAGGGGGGAACCCTTGGCTGTGCTGCCGGGCACAGGCTATTGTGATCCTCCTCACATTTCGCCTTTTTTTCGTCGGTTGGAGGCGAATTTGAGAGATCGAAATATTCGCTAAAGACGATAGACGATATAGGTTATCGGTGACTTACTGCGAGAAACAAGCAAGGGGCACAAGGCAGCGCTCGTGCCCCAAGCGGCTCTGCTCCCGGTCCATGGATGCCGGGCAGGCGGACTACTTCTCTTGCATTGATTCGATGTAGCGACTAAGGTTCACCACGCGTTGCTGCACCTCGGCCTGGTGTCCACTACTCATACTCCAAAACAATGTTCCCCACACCGGCATCTCCTTGGATCCGTGCGCGGGAAGGGCGGCTTCGCCGCGGATGCTGGACGTAACTTTCAGCGCGGGATACTTGCCTCCGTTGCTCTTGCTCAACTGGGTAAGGTCGGTGGGAGGAGCCTTCAGCGCGCTGGCTGCGGGCCCGCCGCCCTTGCCGTCCGTTCCATGGCAAACGGCACAGTAGGACGTGTACATTTCCTTGCCCGATGCGGGCGATATGGTTTTGACAGGCACATGCTTGATGACTTTCGCCGGTGGGGCCTGCGTTTTCTCCTGCGCGGCGACCGTGCAGGTAAATACGAGCAGGGCAGTAACCAGCACAATCATGTTCTTAATAGACATCGTAGACATTGGGTTCTCTCCTTTGAAGCCAAACCTTATTAAGCCAAAGATCTCTTTCTTGAACTCTAAGCGCACGCGGTAACTCGACAACCGTGTCGGGCATCCGCTTCGCTGCTGGTTATCGCGCCGGCAGCTTCCATTCCCGATCCTGCCGCACCAGAGTCAACGCAGATGTCGTCGCGTCCCCATGATAGAAGGCGGCTTGATACTTACTAATCAGGGTTTGCCGTTCCCAGAGATTGAAGCTTTTTACCAGCGGCCCCCCCGCGTCAAACGCGTCACCCAATGGATTGGGCACCCATTTCCAGTTGTACGTCACGGTTGCATGGTCGGCTTCCGTCATTTCCACGCCGGCGACGCCCAGCAGTTGCCGGTCCGCCAGCGGAGCCTGACAGGAAAATACGCCATCCTTTGCTTCCGATTTCTTGAAGCCAGGAAGACCGCTCAGCAGGCGCTCGCCTTCGGGCGTGAGCGAGACCATCACGCCGCCCTTTGCCGCTTTCGCCAATTTCACAATGCCCGCTTTTTGCAACAGCCGGTAATTAGGTTCGTTCGGGTTGTCGTCGGTTTTCAACAGACCCACGCGGAAGTGGATGACGGCCGGGCCCATCCCCTGGACCGCCGCGGCTACGATCGGGGTAGCTTGCTGCGCGCTCAAAGGCGTTTTCGACCGGACTTCGAACACCACGTAGCCCACCGTGCCCACGATCAGAGCTACCAGACACACCATCAGCAGCAGCGGCGCAAACGATGAGCGTCGTTCCATCGCAACTTCGTCTTCAAACATGACAGCCCCCTTTTTTGAACGGCCCGAAATCAACCAACTCTTATTGTCGACCCACCACTTTCGCGATTGCTGTGATTAAAGGCATAAAGGACTGTGTCTGGTATCACCATGAAGCCGGGTGTGCGCATCTTCACTTACATCGGTGACGGCTGTCACACCAGGCCCCAAGCCCGCAAAGCATAATCAACCTAAGGTTTCGGGGAGGCTTGTATCCCCTTGAATCTGGAGTTTCCGAACCTGGAGTATCCATGGCAAAAGGGCGTGTTTCCATCGTCGTCGAGCGCTGCAAAGCCTGCGGATTCTGTGTGGAGTTTTGTCCCACCAAGGTGCTTGCGCTCTCTTCCGCTTTCAATTCCAAGGGCTACCATCCCCCGCACGTCGTGCAGCCCGACAAATGCAGTGGGTGCGACTTATGCGGGATGTACTGTCCCGATTTCGCCATCTACGCAACCAAGACTGCGGCGGGCGGAGGTGACAAATGAAGCCTGATCTTCAAAAGACCCAAAAAGCTGACCCGCGCGGTGTGCTCACCGGCATCCACTTCATGGATGGCGACCACGCCTGCTGCGAAGGCGCGCTGGCCGCCGGCAGCCGCTTTGCCTCCGGATACCCCATCACCCCCTCCACCGAAGTGGTCGAGCGCTTCGCCGCTCGCGTGCCGACCGTGGGCGGAACGTTTATCCAGATGGAAGACGAGCTCGCGGCTTCCATCACACTGCAAGGCGCGGTCTGGGGCGGAGCGAAGGCCTTTACCGTCACCTCCGGCCCCGGGTTCTCGCTGATGATGGAGCACATCGGTTACGCCGCCATGACGGAGACGCCGTGCGTATTCGTCAACGTGCAGCGCGGCGGACCCTCCACCGG
>JBGPFV010000085.1:0-8603 GCA_041483535.1 Terriglobia bacterium
AACCTGAACCTGCGCGATCCAGTCATGTACCGCATCCTGCACGCCGAGCATCACCGCACTGGCGGCAAGTGGTGCATCTATCCCATGTACGACTACGCGCATGGACAGTCCGATTCCATCGAGCACGTGACTCACTCCGTATGTACGCTCGAGTTTGAAGATCATCGACCGCTCTATAACTGGTTCATCCAGCAGCTCGGCATTTTTCCGTCGCAGCAAATGGAGTTCGATCGCCTCAGCCTGACTTACACGCTGCTCAGCAAGCGCAAGCTGCTTACTCTGGTGCAGGAAAAACGCGTCTCCGGTTGGGACGATCCGCGCATGCCCACGCTTTCCGGCATACGGCGGCGCGGCTACACGCCGGAAGCGATCCGCAATTTCTGTGCGGCCATCGGGGTTTCGAAGACCAATGGCACGCTGGAACTTGCGATGCTCGAACACTTCGTCCGCGAAGACCTGAACAAGCGCGCTCCACGAGTGATGGCCGTGCTGCGACCATTGAAGGTTGTGATCGATAACTACCCGGAAGATCAGGTGGAGGAAATCGAGGCGGTCAATAATCCCGAAGACGAAAGCGCCGGGAAACGCAAAGTACCCTTTTCCAAAGTGCTCTACATCGAGCAGGACGATTTCCGCGAAGACCCGCCCAAGCAGTACTACCGCCTGTCGCCCGGGCGTGAGGTGCGACTGCGCTACGGTTACTTCATAACCGCTAAGTCGGTGGTTAAGAATGAGAGGGGCGAAGTGGTTGAGGTGCACTGCACGTACGATCCGGCCACGCGCGGCGGCAATGCTCCGGATGGGCGCAAGGTGAAGTCAACTATCCACTGGGTATCAGCGGCGCATGCCCTCAACGCCGAAGTGCGTATCTACGACAAGCTCTTCACCAAGGAAGACCCGAATCAGGTTGAAGAAGGGCAGGAGTTCACCGCGAACCTGAATCCAGGCTCGCTGGAAGTGATCGCGCAGGCCAAACTGGAGCCATCGCTGGCGAACGCGCCCGTCGAAGGCCGTTATCAGTTCGAACGCCTCGGCTATTTTTGTGTGGACCCGGATTCCAAGCCCGGACGTCTCGTGTTCAACCGCACCGTGGCGCTGAAGGATACCTGGGCCAAAGTCGAGAAAAAGATCGAGAAGAAATCGGGAGTGTAGGGACGCGGCCTGCCGCGTCTCCCCCCGCCGATAACGCGCCCATCACAGTACCCGGCACGCCTCGTCAAATTCAAGACGCGGGTTGCGGGGAAAGAGCTTGCTGTGATCGCCATAGCCGAGATTGCAGAGGAAGTTGACCTTCCATTTGCCATCCGAAAAAAACTCAGCGTTCACTTTCGCTGGGTCAAAACCGGACATCGGGCCGCAATCAAGTCCCACGGATCGCGCGGCGAGTATGAAGTAGCCGCCCTGCAGCGAGCCATTGCGCATGGCCGTCTCATCGATCAACGACTGGTTCCCCACGAAATAGGAACGCATGTCGGCGTGGCGAAAGAGCTTGGGCAGCTTTTCGTAGAACTCGGTGTCCCAGGCGACAATGACCGTGACCGGCGCGGCTTTTGTTTTTTCGACATTGCCCGGAGCGAGCGCGGGGAGAAGGCGCGCCTTCGCAGCTTCGCTTTCGAGAAAGACAAAACGGGCAGGAGTGGAATTCGCGCTGGTCGGTCCCCAGCGCGCAAGTTCATAAACTTCGCGTAGCGTTTCCAGGGACACGCGTGTAGGAAGCCATACTGAATGTGTGCGGGCATTGCGGAATAGCTGGTCTAGTGCATCACTGGAGATTTTGGTAGAGTGCGCGCCGACATCTTGTGTTTGTGTCATCGTTCCTGCCTCAGGTAGCTCCTATCAATTCCTAGATGCTGAAGACCACCGAAAGATTCGAGACCGATAGGCAAGAAGACAAAAAAGCACATCGTGCGGGACGCCGCGGCGCACTGCATAGGGTTACACGATCATTTCATTTCCACGGTCCGCCGGTGTGTACCATCCACAGATCGCTGGTCGGCGCTTTGATCACTTCAAGCGGCATCCAGAAGTAACCCCGCTGTCCCCAACTATCGCCCCAACTGTTCTGCATGAGCGCCAACTGTTTCGCCAAGTCATAGCCCAGACAAAGTACTTCGTGGCCACCCTGTTGCTGTTCGCCCGGTTTCGGAATCGGCATAATGCCGGTGTCCGCGACCTGCTGCAGCATGAATGACTCGTAGACGACGAATCCGACCAGAACCGGCCATGGGGTTGGGTCGGCCAAGCACCGGAGGAAGTCCGACAAAGTTCCGATGCGGTGATAAGCGCCCGTTTTGTACTTGAGCGCGTTTTGCGCCTGTTCGGCGGTCGGCTTGGTTAGTTGGCCGGCGACGTAAGGGTAGAGCAACGCCTCGCAGCAACCATTTGCCGTGAGCACCTGGCAACCCGTGCGTGGCATTGCGCCCTCGTCTTTCGGGAAAGAACCATCCGCAAGGAGTTCCTCGACATACAGACACTGCGGGCTCAAGATCGGGGAAGTCTTCTCATGCCTGCGTGCGATCCACTCGCGTGCGGAGGAGAAAGCGTGGCCGGTGCAACTGCCTTCCCCGCCCTGATCTTTGATCGGCCCGCCCCACTCTCGCAGGTCCACATATTGCGGGACCGGCTGGGTTCGCGGCGAAGGCCGGTACATCCGGTCCCGCACATCGTGAACGTCGCGGAGCGCGCCAAACTTGCGTTGGTTACCTGGATCGGCGATCACCGGAGTCGTCCGAAAGTCACCGCCCGCACCAGTTTCGAGTGCCGATGAATCTTCAGTGCCGGGGTCGCCGCATCCACCGCCGCGTTGCCGGTCGGCGCCACCAGGATGCTGTTGTAATGGTCCGCGAAGGTGGAGACGCTGTAGGGCGGCGGAGCATTGAACGATGCCTGCGCATTGGCTTGACACGAAGGAATCACCGCTGTGATCGCCTGAACCGTGCCAGCGATAAGATTCGCGAGCAGTGTGATCTTCGTCTGTGTCTTCGAATCGCTCACCTGTGCGACCTGGAGCACCAGTGCCTGATCGGCCTGATAGGCCTCCACGGCTGCCTGTAGCTGTTGACAAACTCCCGGCGCAGATCCCGACGAAGCCTTGGCGAAGTCGCCGGCCAGCGTCTTGATAACCGTGGCGTCGGCGTTGATCTTAGCGGCCAGATTGCTGTCCATCGGTTTACCATTGGCGACGGCGACAATCTGCAAAATACCGATCAGCGCCGGCGCCGCCGCAGCCAGAATGGAATCGAGCGTTGTCACCCAGGCAGTCGAACACGCAGTGCAGAACATGGCGAGAGACAGCGAAATGACAAGAACCTTCTTCATAAATGTTTCTCCTCTATTCTTCTTGGAACATGAGTTAGTTACTTAGAGTTGACGCCGGCATATGGCGAAGGCAGCCAATGCGCGACGATGACGGCCAGCGGCGCCAAGATCGCCGCAGCGCCGGCGTGGTTCATCCAGAACGTGGCAATTGCTGGCGTGGCGGCGTTCGCAAGTGTGGTCAGCAGCAGCACAACAGTGGGCAGATAAGTGGCGTATTTTTTCAAAGTAGTAACTCCCTGTGACCCCTTTGTTGGGATAGTTCGGTGAAAAATCGTTAAGTCCTGATGCCGGACTCGTACTCCGCCCCCGGTGAACGCTTGGTCAGCGCTTCGCGGCGGGATGTCAATCCCTTTTGGGGCAGACCAGCGTGAACCCAGCCGTACTCGAGGATGAGTTGGTCGTACTCGATGTCGGACTCCAGGATGGCTAGCGCCACTTGCACCGACGAGCCGAATGCTGGGCAAACAAAGTCACACGCCAGGCCGTGGCAATGGGCGCTCGTATCTACTCCGCCCACCGCCTTGTTTACTTGCGACGAGCGATAGCCGCTGTGCACCACTATCGGGTTGTTGCCGAGTAGCGTCCGAATCTTCTCCATGAGCCCTGCCACCAGTTTCAGGTTCGTTGTGATTGCCAGGCTCGGAGAGTTGTCCAATCCAAGGCGAGCTGCCACCTCCGAGAGGCAAAGTTCCTCCAGCGTGAAATGCTCTGAGATTTGCATAGGATGTTCAGTTAGGTCCGAGACTTACCTAGAACCGTCCTTGTGCTACGTCAGCGGCCTAGATTATTTATTGTCCGATCAGCTGACGGATGATCGGGGTGGGGCAGACTAGCCGTGGTCTTAGGGTTCTTGCGGCCTGGTCGCCTGTCCCCAATCCCGGTCTCATATGGCCGGTGATTCCTATTGCCATAAGAGTTTCCTTACTCGGTCGCACCTTGAAGTTATTGTGGAATTGAGTGGGATCATTAGTCAGGATAACGACCACGAGATCCACAGTTCGTTCTCGTGGGCACACGCTAGGGGTGCAACTTCACCGCGAACACGTCTGGGCGTGCGGCTTGGAATCCAAGGTCCTGCCACACAATCCCCGTGGGGCAGCTTGTCGAGTACGGAAGCGATGGGTTAATTACGTCCCCAGTCCCCGAGGTGCTGTCACACACCGTATCGCCTGGAGTGAATGGTGTAGCGGTTGGATTGCTGACACAGCTCAGACCGTTGCACAGCGGAGGATTCGTGTTGGCGAAGCACGAGGTTGTTCCGCATTTTGGCTGCCCGCTGCCAAGCGATGAGATCGGCCCACTATTCCCGCTGACGTAAATCGCCTGAAACACGTCGTCGATCTGGCCTCCGCCGCCGGTCCCCTCAATGGGATTGATGAGATTTCCGACGGCGTAAGCTGTGTTCGCCTGCCACGGAAGGCCGCACAGCGCGGTCGTTGTCGTCAGAGGCGCAGCCGCAACCGCAGTGACCATGAGTTGCTGATAGTAGGAGCCGCTCGACCATAGCGCCGGAGGACTGCCGGTGTTCGATCCGTCTTGGCAAGCATAGTCGGTCCCCCAGAACGACCAATTTCCGTCCTGGGAATACTCTGAGACGGCAAATTGAACGCCGAAATACTGGCTGGTTCCAGAGTTGAACAAATGCGTGAACGACCACGGCCCAGCAAAACTAGTAGTTGGCAGCGGGGGTTCTACTCCGCCGGCAGGCGGTGGCGTATATCCGGCCGGCACGGTTGAAGCAGTCTGCCAGCCCAGTATGAAGCCTTGCCAAGCGTTGAAAGGGATCGGGCTCAGTGTGGCGTAGTTATAGCAGCTTCCAACCTCCGGAACATTGTCGGTGCCGTGGTCAGCCGCCATGCTGAGATGGCAATCTACGACTTCTGAGAGGTTACAGTCGGGGTTCTTGATTACCCCACCCACAGTGATGTAGCAGCCCGGAGGGACAGTCTGCGCCACGCTTTGACTGCTACCCCCAGGGTTAAGCGGGGCGAGAAAGGCGCTCACTTGCGGATTGAAGCCGCCCCCCAGCACCGGATTCCCGGTACCATTTCCCTGAACATTGTTCAGCGCAAACTTTCCGACGAACACTCCGGCGGTGTAGCCCCACGAACTGTTGCCGAAATTGTAGAGAAAGTTTGTTCCAAAGGCGGAGTGGTTCAAGCCGCCAAGGTAATTCTGCATCGACTTGTAGGGATCGAAACTGGCGGTCGTCGTTGCCCAGTTATCGTCGTTGCTGAATCCGCTGCCGCTGTTGCACGCCTTATAGAGTGCGCTCACCGTTGTGGTCATCTGGAAGAATGTCCCGCTGGCGTTCATGCGGGCAGCGTGGAGCGTCCCCGGACAGGGCTGTACTCCGGTAGCAAACGGATCGCTGATTACCTTTAGTTGACCGACCGTGGTGGAGGTCCACGTCCCACCTGAACAGTTATACCCAGTTCCGCCAACACATCCCCAGTCCACCCAGATACCGGTCAGCGTGTTCAGAAGGTGATAAATGTTCAAGGTGTTGTCGTACTCAACTAGAAAGAAGCCAGTATCCTGTCCTGCGCCGCCGGTCGAGTAATCCTCCGCTCCGGCATACGACCTCGCCATGTGGTAGGTGTTGTTGCTCGTCCCGAGTGCAAACTTCGATGGCCCGTTGTACCCCGTGCCACCGACGGTGAAGGCGTAGGTCTGGTCCGAACTCATGTCAGCCTTGTCGCACCAACTGGTGCACGGGGCGACAGCAACGCCAGAGTTTTGCCAGACCAGACCGCTGGCATCTCCGGAGGCAGAGGAGATGATGTCAGGATGCCCGGTCAGCCCAACCGTAGCCGCGCCGGTTACTGCAGTGGTGGCTGGGACGGCGAGAGATACCGAGGTTCCCGACGTGTACCCGGAAATAGTAGTGTTCAGGACGGCCCCAGCGGAGCCCACGCTGCTGACCGAGATTGTCTGGCCGACCATCGCCGCGGTGAATACCGAAGTCCCGCACGTCAGGGTCTGGGAGTTAAGAGCCATTGTGCCCGTCGTGCAAAGTGACAGATTAGGAGTCGCCAACCACTGAAAGGCCGATCCCGCCGATGTGCAGGGGCTAACCGCAGTACAGGCCGGGTTGGTCTCTTGATAGACGAACTGCGCCGTGCCAACGCCCAGACCTGTCCACTTCACGAAACCAGCATCCGTAAACGAAGTGGTAGGACAAGGTGGGGCGGCCGACGGCCCGCTGCCAGAAGATGTCCCGCCAACCGACGCCTTATAGGCGCACGTTCCACCTATGATGATGTCTCCCGCAGCGTAAGTGTGCCCTGATGTCCAGACGCCACTCGTCGCCATCTCCGCCGCCGTCAGGGTGTGCAACACGTATTGGCCGAACGAATAGGCGTGGCTCGTCGTCCACTCGGAAGCATTGATTTGTGGCATCCCATACTGGAAGTCCACAATGGGAGTGCCAACGGTGTACTGCCCGGTGGCCGGGTTGATGACGTAGGGCGTGACGGTCGTCTGAGATGTAACGTCGGTGTTGTTGCCCCAGATGTAGAGCAGGTTATTGCTGTGCTCGTCGAACTGCATCGAACCGAAGTTGATGGCGGTGCAATTCGAAGTACAGTTGCCGCCCGTCAGTTGAGCTTTGGTTATAACTACACTCTTATCGGGAGATGCAGGATAGGGGGTCGATCCGTTGTAGTACCACGCAACCATTGTGCTATCCGCACAGTGGCCCTGGTTCGCCCCTGACGGAAGGAAGCGGCAAAGGAAATACCCCCCCCCTGTGCCATTAAGAGAGACCAGCGTCGTATCAGTATTGGTCAGCCCGGGTCGACCGCCGCTGCCGCCTTGCCCTGCCCCAAACCCCTGCGCTACATTGCCGACGATGGAGTCTTGCGCCGTGACGCGCGTGATCGGACTCAGATTCGCAGAATTAGTGAATAGCGAGCCGTCCCAGTTGATGCACTTTCCACCGTTACCAGTATTCTGCGGGCAACTCAGAAACGACCTGTCGGAGCCAGTCGCGTAATTGTTCAGTTCTCCGTTGCTGCCTGTGGCGGAAAAGTTTGGAATTGTTCCCCACGGAATTAAATCCACCCCGTTATAGGCGACGAGACTCGGCGTACCCGCGCCGCCGGAGGCGTAACCATACGTAGCCGCTCCCGGGTATGACCCAAAACCCGAGTACACTGCTTGCCCGAAGGCAGGAAGACAAATGAACACAACCGCCAAAGTCTTCTTCATCGCTCTCTCCACAAGGAATTGCGCCGTGGGTAAAACAGCTTCGCTATAATGTTTGTTTGCTCCCCCGCCAATTGCGCAGGGCGTCATGGAAAGGGAACTATGCCAACTGACGTGGTCATGCCCCAGATGGGCGAATCAATTTTCGAAGGAACCATCACCAAGTGGCTGAAAAAGCCCGGCGACAAGGTCCAGCGCGATGAACCTCTGTTCGAGATTTCCACCGATAAGGTCGACGCCGAAATCCCCGCGCCCGCCAGTGGAACCCTTCAGGAAATCAAGGTTTCCGAAGGCAATACCGTGCAGGTCAATACCGTCGTCGGCGTGATTGGCGACGGCAATGGCGCTTCCACCGTGGCCCCGGCCAGGGCCTCTGCGCCTGCTCCCCCCGCTCCGGCATCGGCAAAGAAGGAAGCCCTGGCTCCGCCGCCCGCGCCCCCCGCTACCGCTCGCGAAGACGACGAAGATTCCGACGTTCGTTCTTCCCCGCTCGTCCGCAAACTTGCCCGCGAAAACGATGTGGACCTCGCAAGAGTGAGCGGCACCGGCACCGGCGGCCGCGTTACCAAGCAGGACGTCCTCGATTTCGTCGAGCACCGTAAGGCCGCCCCAGATGCCGCCCCCGCATCCCGTCAAGCCTCAGCCCCCGCGCCGGCTGTCATTCCGGGCGACCTCGTACCCATGTCTCAAATGCGCAAGATCATCGCCCAGCGCATGATCGAGTCGCGCCGCACCAGCGCTCACGTCCATTGCATGTTCGAGGTGGATATGACCCGCATCGCCAATTTGCGCAACAAGCTCAAGAATGGATTCGAGCAGCGGCATGGGGCGCGGCTTACCTTCATGCCTTTCTTCGTGCGCTCTGCCATCATCGCCCTGCAGCAGTATCCGATCGTCAACAGTTCGCTCGAAGGCGACAGCGTCCGCTACCACAAGCACGTCAACGCCGGCATCGCCGTCGCGCTCGATTGGGGACTCATCGTCCCCGTCCTCAAGAGCGCCGACGAGCTCAACGTCCTCGGACTGCCGCGCGGCATCACCGATCACGGCGAGCGCGCTCGTTCGACGAAGCTCAT
>JBGPFV010000086.1:0-8552 GCA_041483535.1 Terriglobia bacterium
AGAAGAAGGACCGCTATGACTGGCTGACGCCGGTTCCAGTGGGAGCGAAGCAGCCGGTGAGCGTGTAACGTTGTGACGTTGTTCCTGGGGATGCCCGCTCGGTTGGCTCAACGGGCGGTTTGCGCTTCCTCAGGTTCTTGAACTATAGTAGAGCGCCTGATGGCAGGCGACGTTGTTTTTTCCGCCTGCTTTTTTCGCTAACCCCCAGCCCGAAGGAGAAATGTTATGTCCGCTCCCACACCCGAATTTGTGCTGGGCTATCGCGCGTTGATGCTCGATGGTCTGGTTGGAGAAGTTGAAATTACCAAGCGAGTTTTGGCTGCCGTCCCCGAGGGAAAAAGGGACTACCGGCCCGACCCCAACGCCCGTACGGCCTGGGAACTGGCCTGGCACCTCGCGAACAGCGACGCGCAGTTTCTGGACGCGATTGCGGATCTGAAGTTCACCATGCCCCCTCCGCAGCCGGCCGACAAACCTAAAACCGTTGCGGAACTGGTGGATTGGTACGACCGGAACATGAAGCGCGGGGCCGGCCGGGTTCGCGCTCTGTCGGCGGAACAACTGCTGACGCCGATCGATTTTTTGGGCGCCTTCAACTTTCCGGCGGCGTTCTATCTGGGATTCCTGAACAATCACAGCATCCATCATCGGGGCGAGCTAGCCACTTACCTGCGTCCGATGGGGTCGAAGGTCCCGTCGATCTACGGCGGCAGTTACGACGAGCCGATGCAGGCAGCGGCCTGAAGAGGAGACCCGCGTTCAAGATTCAAGCGATGACTGTGCCAGCATTCAGCCGCCCTGCGGGGCGGCTTTTTTCGTCCGGCCGTCTAGCGTCCGACCGTCTAGCGTCCGACCCAGAGGGTTTGCACGGGGTATTTCGCGACCATCCGGTCGGCGGTGATGAGGATCATGTCCTCTAAATTGGCCTGGGCAATTAGCAATCGGTCGAAGGGATCGCGATGATGATCCGGGAGCCCAAAAACTGCCAATGCATGCTGGTGGGAAACAGGAAGAGGGCGGAGTCCCTGATCTGCCATCCGCCGCGGCACAAAGGTTCCGGGTGCTTCCGGAAGTTTCAGTTTGCCCGCCCCGGACTTGATGGCCACTTCCCAGGATGTCACGGCGGATAAGAACACCTCATGGCGCAGGTCGGCCAACACCGCGCGGCCCGGGCGCGAGATCCGTTCCGGCTCCCAGAGACTCCAGAGCCAGACCCCGGTGTCGAGCAGGTATTTCACGCTTTCTTCTTCCTTTTTGGCGGGGCTGGAGTTTCTTCCCTGGCTTCGGTGGTGATCGGCCCGTAAAACAGGGCCTCAAGTTTCGGATCGGGGCGATCGAAATCATCCGCCATCCAGATCTTGCCCCGGTCCATGCCCATGGGCCGTGCGTTGCTCCGCGCCCCGGCCGCGATCAGCTTGGCCACGGGCACGCCGGCCCGCGAGATGGTAATCTCGTCTCCCGCTGCGACCTGCCGCAGCAGGCGCGACAGGTGCGTCTTGGCTTCGTGAACGTTGACTTCCATGAGTAGAGATTAACTAAGTCATATGACTAAGTCAACAGCTGGCGAACATTCATCGATCCCGGACGGAGCTTCGACGAGCCCCGCAGAGCGATTCGCACAGGGGGAAGTTCGCCGCGAAAGGGCGGGATCTTGCAGCCAAAAGCCAAGAGTCGAAGTGTCAAAGATCCCTTTTCTTGCGGCCAAAGGTCCCGTTACCTCCGTCATCTCGTGCAGGGCGGCGGGACGCGTCATGATAGGCATGGTACCGGGAGTCTTGCCCGCATGACTATCGACGACTTGCTGCGCATTGCCATGGAGCGTCGCGCTTCCGACTTGCACCTGAAGGTGGGAAACTATCCTCACCTCCGCATTGATGGCGATCTGCTGCCGCTGACCGATCAGGCGAGAGTGTCCGCCGAAGACATGTTGAACATGGCGTTCAGCATGATGTCGGCGCGGCAAAAGCAAAAATTCAAAGAGACCACGGAAATCGACATGGCGTACGGCGTCGCCGGTCTGGGACGCTTCCGTGTGAACGTGTTTCAGCAGCGCGGCAACGTGGGCTTGGTGCTGCGCGTGATTCCGACGAAAATCCGGGCGCTCGACGAACTGTTTCTGCCGAAAGTGGTGGAGCAGATCTGCGACATGCCGCGCGGCCTGGTGCTGGTGACCGGGGTGACGGGTTCGGGCAAATCGACGACGCTGGCCGCCATGGTCGACCGCATTAACTCTTCGCGCGCCGAGCACATCATCACCATCGAAGACCCCATCGAATTTCTGCACCGCGACAAAAAAGGGTACGTGAACCAGCGCGAGGTGGAAGTGGATACGCCGACGTTTTCGGCGGCGCTGCGCGCTTCTCTGCGTCAGGATCCAGACGTGATTCTGGTGGGCGAAATGCGCGATCTGGAAACGATCGGAACGGCGCTGCACGCGGCCGAAACCGGTCACATGGTTTTCTCCACGTTGCACACGCTGGATGCGGTGGAAAGCATCAACCGCATCATCGCCATTTTTCCGCCGCCGGAACAGAAACAGATCCGGCTGCAGTTGGCGGCGGTGTTGCGCGCCATCGTCAGCCAGCGCCTGGTGCGCCGGTCGGACGCCGAGGGCCGAGTGCCCGCGGTGGAAGTAATGGTCACGACGGCCTACATCCGGGAATGCATTCTGGTGCCGGAGAAGACGCGCGCCATCCGTGACGCGATTTCCGCGGGTACGTCGCAGTACGGCATGCAGACCTTCGACCAATCGCTCTGGGATCTGTTCCAGGCCGGCCTCGTGAGTTACGAGACGGCTCTGGAGAGCGCCTCGAACGCGGATGAGTTCAAGCTGCGCATGCAGGGGATTGCGTCCACGGCGGACATCTCGCGCAATGCGATGCAGACGACAGGTTTTGGACGTTGAGATTGGGAACGAGATTGAGTTTGTCCTGCTGAACCGGTTGTTTTTGAAGGGTGTTCCTCCTGAAACTTGGGCGCGCTTCGGCGCGCCCTTTTTTCCCCGCCTCTCCCAACTGGACGCATCCATGCACTGCGGCCGTTAGAACGACGTGCAAAGGCTTGCACAGTTCAGCGGGGATAGTGCGCAACCGTTTGCATCTCGGCGCGAGATTCCTTGAGCCGATGCCGGTTTCCGCTTGACCCCCGGCGGTGGAACGAGCTAACCTCTCGGCACTCCCCGCAAGCTGGGCGAAAGTTCCCCAGCGCGATCCTTATAGTGAACAGGAAACTCTCGATGAAAACTTCTCAGATATGTGCGTGCGTATTGCTGCTGGTAGTGGGTTCGGCGATGGCCTTTGCCGACGGGATCAACGATCCCAAGATCATCATTCAAAGCGCCGCCAGTGGCACCAGCAGCCCGTTGGGGTCCTGCGAGGGATGTAAGAATGTGGGTTTGAATTTTGGCTTCGGCGTGCCCGCGGGCGGGACCGGCACGTTATTTTTCACGAATGCGAGCGGCGTGAACTGGACTTCGCTGACGCTGGTTGAACACGGACACCAGGTGCCGGCCGCCGACATCAATTGCCACTCGAACCTGTTTTTAAGCTGCACCGCAACGGATCTGAAGAACGGGAATGTGGCGATTGTGCTGGCAGGGATCAAAGGCAGCCTCAATCCGGACCGGGGGATTCTGAACGGGCAGAGCTTCTCCATTGCTTTCTCCTGCATAGGGGAGAGTTGCTGGCCGGGCGGGTTGGACTTTAGCGGGCATGCGAACACGACTTCGGTTCCCGAGCCGGGAACGGTTGCGCTGATGATTACGGGATTGGGTGCGATCGTTTCGCGCCGTAAGATGGGGAAGAATTGCGGGAAGGCTTAGCAGCGTGACCGCGTGATGAGTTGAGCCGTGGAGGGACGGGCGTCTCGCGAGCCTGCCCTTAGCGAAGCCGAAGGGTCCAGCCGGGCGGGGACGCCCGGCGCTCCACCCGCAAGCTCTAGTGGTTCTTTTTCGTAAACTGGTTCACCAATTGTGAAAACCGCGGCAGGGCCTGGAGCTTTTGAAGCTCGGGATCGTTCCAGGCCTCCTGCGCCGCGTACCCCTTCTCCAGTGCCAACCGCAGTGACTTCAACGCTTCTTCGGGCTTACCGATCAGCGTCTTCACCTGGGCCTCAGAGTACATCAGATAGATGTCGTCGGGACTAATGGCGCGAGCCTGCTGCATGTACTGCTGGGCGTTCGCTGCATCGCCCTTCTTGGCATAGTAGAGCGCCAGGTCGCCCATGGTTCCGGCGGAGCGCGGATTTACCTGCAATTGCTGAAAGGCCAGAGAAATCGCTTTGTCATAGGCCGCTGCCGCTTGTTCGGAGTGGCCCGACCAGCGCTGAGCATCCCCCAGATTGCCGAACAGTTCCTCGTTGTTGGGCGTCATCTCGGTTGCCTTCTGGTACATCTTGACCGACTCGTCGTAGCGCTTCAGCCAGAAGTAGGCGGTGCCGAGATTGGAATAGGTGGGAGAGTCGGGCGAGATCGACAGCGCCTTCTGGAAATGAGGGATGGCCTCACTCCACTTGCCTTGGCGCAGATAGACCGAGCCAATGTCTCCGTAGCCCATGGGATTCTCGGGGGCAAGTTCGGTAACCTTCTGAAACTCCAGGAGCGCTTTGGGGTTGTCGCCAAACTCAAAGTCGGCCTTGCCCAGGGCCAGGTGATTCAGCCAATTGTAGGAGTTGGCGTCGACCGCTTTTTGGTAGCTGGCGATCGCGTCGTTACTTTGACCGCTGGCCTTGTAGGCATCGCCCAGATTTCGATAGGCCTCATCGGAGTTGGGCGCCAATTCCAATGCGCGCTTTAATTCGGTGACCGCCTGGGTGTATTTCCCGGTGGCGGAATAAACGCTGCCCAGCGAGAGATGAACTTCAGGAAGTTGGTTGGAGAGCCGCTCGGCCTGCTGCGCGGCGAGAGTGGCCTTTTGCGCCCAAATACTCTCTTTGCTCGTACTGTACATGCGGAGGCTGGAGTCGGCGAGTCCCGTGTAGGCCAGAGCGAAATTGGGATCCTTATCGATGGCCTGCTCGAAGAGGGCGACAGCAGGCCGAATTCCGTTCGCATCGTGACTATTGCGCAGCAGGTTCCGTCCCTGCAGATAAAGGTCGTAGGCTTTCACGTTTTCGGTGGGATGGGCGCCGACGCGGGCTTGCTCTTCGCCGCTGGGCTTGAGGGCAAGGGCGGTGGCCACGGTCGCGTAAATCTGGTCCTCGAGGGCGAGCACATCGCCCGCGGTTCCCGGGAATTCCTGGCTCCAAACCCGCTTGCCGGTGGTGGCATCGTCGAGACTGAGGGTGACGCGGAGCCGCTCACTATTGCCCTGCACCATCCCCTGCAGCACCAGGTTGACACCCAGTTCGCGGGCGAGCCGGGCGAGCGGCGCGTCTTTATTCTTGGCCACCGCCTTCTCCACTGCATCCGAAGATGCCAGGTGGACTTCCTTCAACTGAAACAGCTTGGCGGCCAGAGCTTCCGCAATGCCATCGGCCACGTAGCCCAGGGCTTTCTCGTCCCCGACCTGTTTCAAGGGCAGGATGGCGACGTACTTTCCCCGTTGGAGTGGGGGGATGCCTTTGGCCATCTCGCCCGCTGACGTTCCCGCGCGATTCAGCAGCGTGCGTCCGGCAAAAGTTGCCAGCGCCACGACCAGCACGGCTCCGGCCATCCACATCCAGCTCTTGCCCGGAAGTTCGAGGCTGAAGCGCGACGAATGCACGATGGGGTGGGCAATCATCTTCGACAGCATTTCGGGGCTGATGTCGGGGTGGGTTTCCCAGGTCGTCAATTGCTGCAACAGTTCGACGGCGGAGTGATAGCGGTTGGCGGGCTCGCGTTCCAGGCAGCGGCCGACGATGGCGCTCAGGGATTTAGGAACGGAGGCGTCGACGTCGGAAGCGGAGCGAGCCGGTTCGCGGGTACGCTTCATGAGGCTGGCGATGGCGGTGTCGGCCCCGTAGGGAGTTTTTCCGGTGAGCAACTCGTAGAAGATAAGTCCGACGCTGAAAATGTCGGAGCGCTGATCGAGCGTGCTGCCCAGGGCTTGCTCGGGCGACATGTATTCGAGCGTGCCGACGACCGCGCCGGTTTGGGTGAGGCCCGTGTCGCCCAGCGAACGGGCCAGGCCGAAATCCATTACCACAATGCGGCCGTGCTGGTCGCGCATGATGTTCTGGGGCTTCAGGTCGCGATGGATTACGCCTTCGGAATGGGCGCAATCGAGGGCGCGGCAGACCTGCTCCACCATCGCGATGGCGTCCTTGGGCGCAAACTTTTTCTCGCGGCGCAACAGCGTGCGCAGGTCTTCGCCGTCGACGTATTCCATGCTGATGAAACGGATGCCTTCGGCTTCGCCCAGGTCGTAGATGCGGACCACGTTCTTGTGCGTAATGTTGCGGGCGAGAATGAGTTCCTGCTTGAAGCGCTGCAGAATCGCGGGATCGGTTGCGAGTTCGGGACGGATGACCTTGAGTGCGATCAGGCGGTCGAGTTCGCGGTCGCGGGCCTTGTAGACGGCGCCCATGCCGCCCTCCCCGAGCACGCCCAGAATTTCGTAGCGTCCACCGAAAAGCGTGCCCGGCCGCAGACTCAGGAAGGCGGACATGCCGCTGCTTGCGGGCCCGGACGGAGGTGTCTGACCAGATTGGGGAAAGGCTCGCGCCTCGCCCGGAATCGAGGTTCCGTGCGGCAAGGTGGGAGCGTCGGAGAGCGGTGCGTTGGAGAGAGGTGGAGGCGTCAGGGCCGCAGCGCCAACCGCATCTTCAGGCGCGCGGGTACCGGGCATCATCGGGCTATCGGAATCGTTGCCCTTGTGGTCGCGCTCATGCATGGAATTGCCCTGGAGATTGCCCCGATTCGGAGAGCCAGCCAGGGAGCGCGCCCCGTCCCCCGACCCAGGCAACGTTCCCTTGTGGTTGCCGAGGGGAAGTTGAGAACCCGGCCCTCCGAATATGCACAGCAGTATACCTCCGGAATGTTCTTTGGGGAATGCGGGAGAACCCCTCGAAGACATAGTGTTTCTGGGGCTTCAAACGTTTCTGGAAGGCGGACCTCGGTTATGCGGACCTGGGCTATAATGCTGCGGTCCAGGATTTCTCGCGTGGGGTGGGAATATGGGACTGTACTCGCATTACGACGGCGCGCATAACCATCCGGTGAACCGCGCCCTGCACATGATTGCCATTCCGGTCGGTTTCTCGTCGTTGATCGTGGTCTGGTGGCACTGGATGGTGGCGCTGCTGCTGATCCCGACGGCGTTTGCCCTGGCATGGTTGGGCCACCTCATCGAAGGAAACCAGCCGGCGTTTCTCACCAATCCTGCCCACGTGTTTGTCGCGCCCGTGTGGATGGCGCGGAAGATCTTCGGGATGAATCCGAAGAAGACCGTGCAGTAGCTGTCTGCATCCCAAGCCAACCGGTCGGTACCAACATTTCGCTGATTCCCCCTCCGCATGCTTAAATGACCAGTTGGGCGCCAAGTTCTGCGCCATTCCCGCGCGCGGCCTCCCACGTCAGACCGCTGTTAGCTCTTAGCCTTTGCTTTGGCCTTTAGCCTTTAGCCAAGAGCTAAAAGCTAAAAGCCAACAGGTAGATGGAGGATCTTTGGACTTTCAACTGAACGACGAGCAACTGCACCTGAAGAAGACGGTGCGCGAGTTTGCCGAACGCGAGATTGCACCGAACGTCATGAGGTGGGATGAGGCCTCGGAATTCCCGCTGGCGACGATCAAAGAACTCGGCAAACTCGGCCTGATGGGCACGATCTTCCCACCCGAATACGGCGGCGCGGGCATGGGCTACGTGGAGTACGTCACCGCCATCGCGGAACTCGCGCGCGTGGACGGTTCGGTGGGGATCATTGTGGCGGCGCACACGTCCCTGTGTTCGAACCACATTTTTCTCGCGGGCAATGAAAGTCAGAAGAAAAAGTATGTAGCGAAGCTGGCCACCGGCGAGTACATCGGCGCCTGGGGACTGACCGAGCCTTCGGCTGGATCGGATGCGGGCAGCGCGCGCATGACGGCGGCGCGAGCCCAGGGCGGATGGGTGCTCAACGGCACCAAGACGTTCATCACCAATGGCCACTATGCCGACGTGTTGGTGGTGCTGGCGGTGACCGATCGCGCGGCGCATACGCACGGGCTTTCGGCGTTCGCGGTCGAGAAAAACACCAAAGGATTTCGCGCGGGGAAAAAAGAAAACAAACTTGGCCTTCGTGCCAGCGATACGGCGGAGCTGATCTTCGAAGACTGTTTCGTGCCCGACGAAAACCTTCTGGGCAAGGAAGGCGGCGGTTTTGTCGACGCCATGCGCGTTCTCGACGGTGGACGCATCTCAATCGCCGCGCTCTCGCTGGGCATGGCCGAGGGCGCATACGGAGCGGCCCTGAAGTATTCGAAAGAGCGGCAGCAGTTTGGGCAGGCGATCTCGGAATTTCAGGCCATCCAGTGGAAGCTGGCCGACATGGCGACGGAAATCGAAGCGGCAAAACTTCTGACGTTGCGCGCCGCGGCCATGAAAGATGCCGGCATGAAGACCACGCTGGAATCGTCGATGGCCAAGCTCTACG
>JBGPFV010000087.1:0-8519 GCA_041483535.1 Terriglobia bacterium
CCATAGCGGGGTTCAGCGTCAGCCGTCAGACCAGCATCAGCGCAAGGGCCCGAGCCCAGGTCAATGCTCTGAACGCAGATCTGGAGTTGCGGGTGGCCCAGCGCACAGCGGCCCTGCAATCCGAGATCGCGGAGCGGACGAGAGCCGAGGAATCCTTGAAAGAAAGCCTGGCCACCAGCGAGACTGCCCTCAAGGAACTGGCCGACCAAAAGTTCGCTCTGGATCAACATGCCCTGGTGGCGGTGACCGACGTCCAGGGCACCATAACTTACGTGAACGATAAGTTCTGCGCCGTCAGTCAATATTCCGAGGACGAACTGCTTGGCCAGAATCACCGCATCGTCAACTCCGGCCACCATCCGAGAGAATTTTTCCAGCAGATGTACCACGCTATCGCCAATGGGAAGGTATGGCACGGCGAGATTAAGAACCGTGCCAAGGATGGTTCGATCTACTGGGTAGACACCACCATCGTCCCGTTCGCGGGAGCGGATGGAAGACCGCGGCAGTACCTGGCCATCCGCGCCGACATCACCGAACGCAAGCGAGCGGATGAAGCGCTGCACGAGAGTCAAGAACGGTTTCGGCTGCTGCTCGATGGGGTCAAGGACTATGCGATCTACATGCTCGATCCCGAAGGCCACGTGGTCAGTTGGAATACGGGCGCGGAGCGCATCAAGGGCTACCGCAGTGAAGAAATTCTCGGCAAGCATTTTTCTTGTTTTTACGTTGCGGAGGAGCGCGAAGCCGGCAGGCCCGCCCGCGAACTGCAGCAGTCTCTCGCCAAAGGGCGCTTCGAAGCGCAGGCCCAGCGGGTCCGGAAGGACGGCTCCGCTTTTTGGGCCAACGTCGTAATCACGCCCATGTACGACGATTCTGGAGCGCTCCGGGGCTTCTCCAAAGTAGCGCGCGACATTACGCAGCAGAAAGCAGATGAGCGGGAAATCCGAAAACTCAATGACGAACTCGAACATCGGGTGGTGGAGCGGACGGCCCAGTTGGAAGTCGCCAACAAAGAGCTGGAAGCTTTCAGCTACTCGGTGTCCCACGATCTGCGGGCGCCCTTGCGGCATATCAGCGGCTTTTCCCAGATGCTGACGGAGGAATTCGGGTCCACGCTTGATCCGGGCGCCCAGCACTACCTCGATCGCATCCAGGCAGGGACACAAAAGATGGGCCTGCTGGTGGATGAATTGTTGAATCTGGCGCGGGTCGGCCGCCATGCGCTAAACCGGCAGGCGACCAAATTGAACGCGATGGTCGCGGAAGTGGTAGCGATTCTGCAGCCAGATACCGCGGGGCGGCAGGTGGAATGGGTGATCGCCGATCTGCCCGCGGTGGAGTGCGATCCCGTTTTGGTCAAGCAGGTGTTTCAGAATTTATTGGCCAATGCACTCAAGTTCACCCGCCCCCGCGGCAATGGAAATGCCCAGGCGGGGGCGTCCGCGCCTCGATCGCACGCCATCATCGAAATCAGTCACAAAGAAGAAGATGGGCAACCGGTCTTCATGGTCCGGGACAACGGCGTCGGCTTCAGCATGAAGTACGTCGACAAGTTGTTCGGAGTCTTCCAGAGGTTGCACAGCGCGGAGGAGTTTGAAGGCACGGGCATCGGCTTGGTCACGGTGCAGCGCATCGTGCACAAGCACGGAGGCCGGGTGTGGGCGGAGGGGGAACTGGACAAGGGCGCAGCCTTCTATTTCACCCTCGGCGTGGGAAAACAAGTGGAATCGAAAAACAATGCAGCAACGGCTGGAGGCCAATCATGAACTCAGAGAACCTCGACATACTGTTGGTGGAAGACAATCAGGACGATGTGGATCTTGCCCTGCACGCGCTGCGGCGGGAGAAGCTGGCCAACAACATCTTCGTCGTACGCGATGGCGAGGAAGCCCTGGACTTCATCTTCTGTCGCGGGGCGTTCGCGCATCGATCGTTTGAGCATCCGCCCAAGTTGGTGCTGTTGGATTTGAAACTGCCCAAGGTCGATGGCATGGAAGTGCTGAAACAGGCGAAGGGTGACCCGCGGACCAAGACGATCCCGGTCGTCATCATGACCTCGTCGAAAGAAGAGCGGGACTTGGTTGCCAGTTACAACCTGGGTGCGAACAGCTATATCCAGAAACCAGTCGACTTCGATCAGTTCCGGGAGACGGTCAAGACCGTGGGGCTGTATTGGCTGGTCATCAATCAGCCGCCCGCAGTGGAAAGTTCCCAGCACTTGGCAGGACAGGCCAATGACCGCCACTAACGATCTCGGGCCAGAACCGGGCCAACTCCGGGTGCTGCACATTGAAGATAACGAGCTGGACGCGGAGCTCGTGGCCCAGGCCCTGCGGAAAGGCGGCTTCTCGGTTTCCGTGGTGGTGGTACAAACGGAAGCCGAGTTTGAGCGGGAGCTTCGCGCACGCTGTCCTGATGTGGTGATCGCCGACTACAACCTGCCGCAGTGGCAAGGCATGGAAGCGCTGCAGGTGCTGCGGAGGGCAGGGCTGGACATACCGCTGATCCTGGTCTCGGGCGCATTGGGCGACGTGACCGCGGTGGAGTGCATCAAACAAGGAGCGACGGATTACGTTCTGAAAGACAATCTGGCTCGGCTGCCTGAAGCCATCCGCCGCGCGTTGCGGGAACAGGATTTGCTCGACCGGCAAGGGCGGTCCGACGCCGCGCGGCGGGAAAGCCAGGCGCAGCTCGAAGCCTTAGTCCACTCGGCCTTGGACGCCATCCTCACCGTGGATGAGGAACAGAGCATAGTCATGTTCAACGCGGCCGCCGAGAAGATGTTCCGGTGTTCGCAGGCGGAGGCCTTGGGACAGCCGATCGAACGCTTCATTCCGCAGCGCTTCCGCGCCGCGCACTCCGTTCACGTCCGCAAATTCGGGGAGACGGGCGTCACCACTCGCGCGACCCACATGCTCGGCACGCTAAGAGCTTTGCGCGCCGACGGCGAGGAGTTTCCCATGGAGGCGTCCCTCTCGCGCACTCAGCTGGGCGCTCGGACGCTGTGTACCGTCATCGTGCGCGACGTCACGGAGCGCGAGCGGGCGGAGAAGAAGCTGGCCGCGAAAATGGCGGAACTGGCCCGCTCCAACGCGGAGCTCGAGCAGTTCGCTTACATCGCATCGCATGACTTGCAGGAGCCGCTGCGCATGGTGGCGGCCTACACGCAGCTGCTGGCCGAACGCTATCGCGGCAAACTCGATGAGAACGCCGACAAATACATCGGCTATGCCAGCGAGGGAGCGCTGCGCATGCAGTCGCTGATTCAGGATCTGCTGATGTTTTCGCGAGTCGGACGGAATGGCGGCGCTTGCGGACACGTCGATTGTGAGGCGGCGATGCAGGAGGTCCTGTTGAGTCTGGAACCGGCGATTCACGAGAGCGGCGCGGTGGTTACGCATGAAGCGCTTCCGGCGGTGTGGGCGGACCGCTCGCGGATGACACAGGTCTTTCAGAATCTGATCGGAAACGCGATCAAGTTCCGCGGGAAAGAAGCGCCGGCGATTTCCGTGCAGGCCGAGAAGGCGGGTGAGGAATGGTTGTTCAGCGTAAGCGATAACGGGATCGGCATTCCGCCGGAACACGCGCAAAATGTCTTTGTTGTCTTTCAACGCCTGCACACCCGGACGGAATACCCCGGCAACGGAATTGGTTTGGCCATCTGCAAGAAGATCATCGAGCACCGTGGCGGAAAGATCTGGGTCGAGACGCAGGCGGGCCCTGGTTCCATTTTCAAGTTCACGATTCCTTGCGATGTTCCGGCGGAGAAGGAGTTGTGTGGCGAGGAAATGGCAGTATCTAGTCCTTAAAGAGCAATTCTCTGTAGAGACGCGGCTTGCCGCGTCGTCCGCCCGCGACGGAGACGGGGCAAGCCCCGTCTCTACTCCGAGCAACTACGTTTCCGAAAATCAATCCCCCACCTTTACAAATCTCTACCCAAAGTATTCGCAAGGGCAAGGCGGGGATCGCGTTCTTTGGAAAGGAACGGAGGTTTGTGATGGAGAACAGAACGACCGTATTTTACGTGGACGACAATCCCAAATCCAGCCGATTGCTAACCAGTGTTTTGGAGGAATGCGGGTTCCTAGTGATCGCGAAGAATGACCCCATCGAGGCGCTTGCCCTCTGCAAGAGAACTTATTTTGATCTGGCGCTTCTGGACTACGAAATGCCTCTGATGTCGGGCTCAAAGTTGGCCCAGGAGATCAAGTTTCTGGTGCCGGATGTTCCCGTGGTGCTCATCTCTGGCCGCTCGAGTTTGCCGGCTACCGAACTGGCGTTTGTGGATGCGCACTTCGGGTTTGGAACGGCGCTGGACGATCTGCTGTGGACCATGCGGATCCTGGTACGGCCCCAGGTGGTGAGGCGATTGGATCCCCGCGCCCAGCCGCGCGCGATGACCCAGTGGGCCGACTCGACATGACACGCCACGCGCTGCAGAGCCGTCTTTGGGGGGCCGTCTGCCCGGCCTTCTTTCTTTACCATCGTCTTTCTTTTCAATCATGAATACTGCGTTGCTGTACCGCAGGCAGTAGCCGGGCTTCGCCCGGCTGGACGGGCGAGGGCGCCCGTCCCCACACGAACCAGAAGCCCAAGAAAACTCTTCCCTTGGCACGCCCCTCGACCCTAAACTTAGGGCAGGCAGGCCGAGGGCAACTCCCAGCCCTCGATCCCCGAGGGTTCTGTGCGCGTACTGGTGACGGCGGACACGTTTAGCGGAGTATGGACGTACGCGCGCGAACTGGTTTCGGGGCTGGTGACCCACGGGGCGCAAGTCACGCTCGTGAGCTTTGGAGAAATTCCGCTTCCCCATCAGACCGCGTGGATGGATGGGTTGCACGGACTGGAATATCATCCCACCGCGTTTCGTCTCGACTGGATGCAGGAAGGTGAGCAGGACTTTCACGCGGCCGAGGATTATCTGTGCGCGATTGTGCGCGACACGCGTCCCGATTTTCTGCATTTGAATCAGCTAAGTTTTGGGGCGCTGCCGGTGGCAACGCCGCGACTTGTGGTGGCGCACGGCGACTTGATTACGTGGTGGCTGAGCATCCATGGGCACGAACCCGCCGCATCGGCATGGCTGAAGTGGTATCGCGAGACCATGGAGGCGGGCCTGAAACGGGCGGACGCCGTGGTCACCACTTCGCGCTGGATGGAAGAAATGTTGCGCCTCGCCTACCGCGACGATTTCGCGGGGCACGTGATACCGCCGGGACGCAATCCGATCTACTTCAATCCCTTTGTGACCAAGGAAGAGTCGGTGCTGGCGATCGGGCGCTTGTGGGATACGGGAAAGCAGGTGGCATTGCTGACCCAGCACAGGCACGGCGTGCCGGTGTGCATCGTGGGGGCGGATAACCCGATTCCGGCACCGCCGCTGCCCATCCGGGCCGACGTGCGCGTTTCCACCGGTGAACACGAGATTTCGGTGAAGGGAGCGCAGACGGAATCGCAGCTGCGCTCGCTCTACAGCAAGTCGACGATTTTTGCGGCAACTTCGCGCTACGAGCCGACGGGACTGGCGTCGATCGAGGCGGCGTTCTCGCGCTGCGCGCTAGTGGCCAACGACACCGAAGTGTATCGCGAAATGTGGGGCGACGCGGCGTTGTATTTCGAACGCAATAACGCCGAGAGCCTCAGCGAAGTGCTCGCCCAACTCGATGGAGACGGCGAACTGGTCCGTCTTTACGGGACGCGCGCCTATAATCGGGCGCGCGAGCGCTTCACGGCGCGACGCATGGTGGACGACTATCTGCGGCTGTACCGGCGGTTGCGAACCGCGAAAGTAGCGGTGGCGTGAGGGCTACACGACCCTAACGCGATTTCCGCGACTTCCGCGGGAACCGAAGGGCGTGGGGTCGGCTTCGCACCGACCGCATGCTATACTTTTTAAGCATCTTTCCTGTTACATCAGCAAACGGAGGACGGTATCGACAAGCGTTTTATCCGCATGAACGAGCGCATCCGGGCGCGTGAGATTCGCGTGATCGGCGACGAAGGGGAACAGATTGGCGTGATGCCTCCCTTCGAGGCGCTCAAGATGGCCCGCGAAAGAAATCTCGACCTGGTGGAAATTTCTCCGACCGCGCAACCTCCGGTTTGCCGCATCATGGACTACGGGAAATTTCTGTACCAGAACGAAAAGCGCGAGCGCGAAGCCAAGAAGAAGCAGAAGACGATTACGGTCAAGGAAGTGAAGTTTCGTATCAACGTGGACGATCACGACTACGAAACCAAGAAGAATCACGTGCTGCGCTTCCTCGATGAAGGAGACAAGGTGAAAGCGACCATCTTCTTCCGGGGACGCGAAATGACGCGGCAAAGCCTGGGCCGCCAGATTCTGGAACGCCTGATCAAGGACGTCGACCAGAGAGGCTTGGTGGAGTTCCGTCCGCGGCAGGAAGGCAACACGCTGCACCTGATTCTGGCGCCCAACAAGAAGGAAGGCGGAGCGAAAGAAAAGCCGCCGGCTCGTCCGAAACCCGCACCTCCCGCGCCTCCCGCGTCGCAAGGCGGCGCGCAGACAGCTTAAGATCAGTCGTCAGTTATCAGTTGTCAGTCATCAGTAAAATCTTCGTAACCGCGATCGATTCGCGCTGCGTAACTCTGATGATGTAACTGAGAACTGACAACTGAGAACTGAGAACCGATTTTTATGCCTAAACTAAAAACACACAAAGGCGCTGCCAAGCGCTTCAAGAAGACCGGGACGGGAAAGATAAAGCGGCACAAGGCATTTCTCCGCCATATCCTGACCTCGAAGGCCAAGAAGCGCAAGAAGAAGCTGGGGAATTCCGTGCTGGTAAGCGATGCGGATTTCAAAAAAGTCAGGCGCATGATCCCGTACTAAACGGGAATGGAGCGGCGGGCGTCGCTTCGGCTTGGCTCTGCGCAAGCTCTCGCCCGTCCTTAACGAGTATGCGACAACCAGTCTGCGGAGCGCATGCCCCGCAGCGGCGCGTGAAGAGGCTGGGCTTCAGAAATCCCAGATCCACCCCAGAACGGCAAAACCGGCCGTTCCGGGGACCCCGGTTAGGGTAGAAGCCTCCTTACCTCCAGCCGCCAGACGAAATGAAAAAGGAGAACAGCAATGCCTCGTGTAAAACGCGGAACCAAACGCCGCGCCAAGCGCAAAAAGATTCTTGAGCGCGCCAGTGGGTATTTCCTAACTAAATCGAAACTTTACCGCTCGGCGAAAGAAGCCGTCGAGCGCGGGTTGAAGTTTGCCTACTCCGGCCGCAAGCAGAAGAAGCGCCAGTACCGGTCGATCTGGATCGTGCGCATCGGCGCCGCCGCCCGCCTGAACGGACTGAACTACAACCAGTTCATCAGCGGACTGAAGAAAGCCGGCGTGGAACTGGATCGCAAGATTCTGGCGGATTTGGCGGTGAACGATGCGGCGGGATTTGGCAGTCTGGCGGAGCAGGCGAAGAAGGCGAACGCGGCGGCGGCGTAGCTGTCAGCCGTCAGCTCTCAGCTTTCAGTGGTCAGCTATCAGTCTTAATTTAATCTTGTCATCCTGAGCGAAGCGAAGGACCTGCTGTCTCGTGCGCTGACAAGAAAGCAGGTCCTTCGCTTCGCTCAGGATGACAATTACTAATGGTATTGCTCGAACGATGCCTTACACGGTTCCTAAACTGACGGACTTCTCGGCGGCCGCGCTCGATGGCGCCGTGCGCGAGCTTTTGTCTGGGCTCGACCAAGAGTCGGCGGCAGTCGGTTCCGAGAACGACTGGAAGGCATTCCGCGATCACTGGATGGCGCGCAAGAATGGCATTCTCACCCAGCTCAATGACCTGTGGCTGAAGGCCGCGCCGAAAGATGCGAAGCGCGCGGTCGGACAGAAGGTCAATGAACTCAAGACCAAAGTCGAGCAAGCGGTGGATGCGACACTCGTCCGCATTCAGAGCGGAGCTTCCTCGGGCAAACTCGTCGCCGAGCGTCTTGACATCACTCTTCCCGGCATTCGTCGTCCTATCGGTGCGGAGCATCCCGTCATCAAGACGATGAACGAGATTATCGGCGTGTTTCGCAATCTGGGGTACTCGGTCGAGGAAGGGCCGGAGATTGAAACCGATTACTACAACTTCGAGGCTCTGAACTTTCCGCCGAATCATCCCGCACGCGACACGCAGGACACATTGTTCATCGCGGGGCAGGAATCGAAGCCGCTGCGCGACCGGCTGCTGCTGCGCACGCACACTTCGCCGGTACAGATTCGCACCATGCAGAAGATGAAGCCGCCGGTGCGCGTGGTGTGTCCGGGAAAAGTTCATCGCAACGACGCTCCCGACGCGACGCACTCGCCCATCTTTCATCAGGTCGAAGGGCTGGCGGTCGACACCAACATCACGTTCTGCGATCTGAAGGGGACGCTCGACCACGCCATGAAAGCGCTGTTTGGATCGAGCGTGAAGACGCGCTTCTACCCGTCGTTCTTCCCTTTTACCGAGCCCAGCGCCGACGTGCAGATCAGTTGTATTTTCTGCGATGGCAAAGGCACGCGCGACGGC
>JBGPFV010000088.1:0-8518 GCA_041483535.1 Terriglobia bacterium
GCCCAGTTCCACCGCTCGCCGAATGCGCAGAATCTCGTCAGCGTCCTTCACCATACGGGCCCGCTCGACCAGCGGTGGCGCCGAGCGCAGGCGCGCCTTCCCTTTCAAGGCCGACGCCAAACGGTCGCGCGTGCCCGCGGTGACCGATTCCGGCTCGACGCCCACGGATACCGGAGTCGGACGTTGTCGCCGCGCAGCCAGCCACTCCGCCGCTGCTACCAGTGGGGACTTGCTCGCGATGACAAGGCGCGCATTTTTGACTTCCTCTTTTGCCTGGGTACGGTAACGGCCGTCGGTAAAGAGGATGGAACCCCGACCCGCGACCATCAAAATCGCCGCACTGCCGGTAAAACCGCACAGGTAATGAACGTTGGGAAGGTGCGTCACCAGCAGCGAGTCCAGATCGTTCTCATCAAGCCCAGATTGGAGACGCCTCAGGCGTCCAGCGTGATCCATAGTGAGGAGTGTAGCAAGGACAGGTCTCAGGTCTCAGGAAATCCAAACTTCACTGGCAGCGATGTCAACCACATTCTGTAGAGCCGACGCTTTCCCTAATACATGAGACCTGACACCTAAACCTAAAAAGCAAAGCCGCCGGGCTCTCGGCAGGTTCTCCGAGAAAGCCGGCGGCTTCCGCTGTTTCTGACTACGCGCTTAAGTCTGAATCACACGCGGAGTAAGGAAGAAAATCAGCTCCTGGTTAGAGGTGGTCACACTGCGCCGCTTGAACAGATAGCCCAGGTACGGAATATCCCCGAGCAAAGGCACCTGCGACAGGTTTACCGAATTCTGCGTCTGGATAACGCCGCCAATCACCACCGTCCCCCCGTCGGTCACCAGCACTTGCGTGGTCGCCTGCTGCGTGATCAGGTTCGGGTTGCCGTTCACGCTGTGGCTATAGTCAGGCAAGGTGTTTTCCACATCCACATTGAGGAAGATGGTCCCTTCCGATGTGATCTGCGGAGTCACCGTCAGTCGCAGGAAAGCATCGACGTAGGTAACGGTCGGGGGGCCATTGAACTGGCCCTCGGTGACAATCGGTATCCGCACGCCCTGTTTCACCACCGCCTGAATGTTGTTCTGCGTGACCACCCGCGGACGGGAGAGAATTTTCAGCAGCCCGCGCGACTCGGCCATGGTGAGGATAACGTCGAGCCGCATGTTGTTGGTGGCGTTGACGAATGAAAGACCGCTGGTCGGCCCGTTAGCGGGCAAGTTCGAAAACAGCGGAATGGATCCCCCGGCAGAGTTTTGGACGTACAACGGATTCAACCCGTTGATGACGGTGGGCGAGCTTCCGACCTGCGGCGCGCCGCCAAGGGCGCTGGGCCCGTTGCCCCAGGCAAAGCCGAACTGCGTGCCAATGTCCCGCGCGAAGCTGCGCGTGGCCGCTACCACCCGGGCTTCAATCTCGACTTCCTGCGTCTTGCGGTCCATTTGCTGGATCAGGCGGTCGATCTGCGGCAGAACCGCCGGAATGTCGGAAACGATGATCGCGTTGGTACGGTCGTCGGAGACCACATCGCCACGCTTGCTCAGGAATTTCTTGAGGGGCAGTAACAAGTCCTTGGAGTGGGCGTAGCTGAGGAAGCGGGTGATGGTTACTTTGTCGACCGCCATCGCCTCGGATTCGACTTGGGCGCGGCGGTTGTCGGCTTCCTTCTTCAACGTCTCCACGGTCGCCACGCGCAGAACATTACCGTCCAGCTGGCGCGACAGATTGTTGTTCTTGAGCACGATGTCCAGTGCCTGGTCCCAGGGCACGTCATCGAGCACGATGGTCAGGGTGCCGTGCACTTGCGGGTCAAGCACGACGTTCAGACCGCTGATCTCGTGAATCAGGCGGAAGAAATCCTTCAGATCCACATCCTTGAGATTGACCGAGATCGGCTCGCCGGTGTATTTCGGACCCTTCGCCGCAGGCTTCTCTTCCAGTTGAGCCTTCTGCTCGGCCGCCAGGTTCACCGCGGGCTGGATGGCCGGCGCCCCGCCGGCAGCCTGCCCCATGGTCGCGTTGGCAGGGCTCGAGATCAGCTCCGCCGCCGTCTTGTCGGCAAAGCGGCCGGCTGCTTCCTCGGCCTTTTCCGCCGGTTGGTTGGCTTTGTCGTCCTTGACCGAATACTTAGGTTCGACAAAGGTAAACTCCGCCGGCTTCTCGGTTAAGGCCGGAACCGGCGCCACCGCGGTTGCTGGAACCGCAGCCGCGGGAACCGAAACTAGCGCCAGTTTCGGCGCTGCGGCCACCGATTTTGCGGCCGCCGCCGGTTGGCCATGGGCCAGCACGGCATCTCGATTCGCGATCTTGAGAATGAAGCCGCCGTCGGGCGACGCCACCAATTCATGCTGGCGGCTGCCGGCGAGATCGACCACCACGCGCGTGTTGGGCGGAACTTGCCCATCCATTCCGACGCGGACGTCTTTCACGCCGTCTCGGCCCACGCTGATGCGGCTTTGCGCCGTGGCCATCACGGTGTTGGGAAAGTCGACGACGATGCGGGCCGGAGACTCGAGCGTCGTCACTTTGGGCGCGGGTGCGCCCTTCGCCGTGAACTCGACCCGCAGCCCATCCTGGCTGTCGGTGACCTCAAGCCTCTGCAATCGAGCGCTCGCGGCCACTCCCTTGCCCGTCATATCAGCCGCGGCTGCGATCAGTACGAACGTCAGCAGCGGAACCATGAGACCCAGCAGTTGCTTTCGCATTTCCCTATCTCCCCATGCGAGGCTGTTTCGCCTCCATGTGTTTCTTCGAAGTCTTTTTTCTCCCGGCCTACACTGCCGGAGTCGTAATCTTCTTCACTACTTCCCGCGTAAACGTCTTGCCTAACCGGTCCTGCACGGTTTCCTGGAACACAATGGAGTCGCCCGTGATTTTCACCACGTACCCGTTGAACACCGGATCGTTTTCTCGCAAAAAATACGCTTTATTCAAACTGTTACTGACCACCGCAATGAAACCGCTTTCCCCATGCACCACGCCACGCAGGTTGATCGCCCCAATTTCCAGACACTTCTTGCCCGTGCTGCAACCCGAACCTCCGAGGCGGCTCACCACCGGACTGATGAAAGGATCCCGTCTCCCGTTCGCGCTGTTCTTGCTGGTTGGCGCGACCTGCTTTTCGCCCGCCGCGGCCTGGTCTTCTCCGCTTCCCGATGCACCCTTGCTGGCGGCCACTGCGACCACCGGCGGATTGCCTTTCGGAGCTTTGCCTTTCGCAGCCTTGCCTTTCGGAGCGTTGTCTTTGCGAGCCACGACCGTTGCCTTCGGTGCCGCGCTGGCCTTGGCCGCGACTGCCGGAACCTGTTTCGCCGCGCCCGTATGGGCCGCGCTCGCGGCAGCAGCCTTCCCCGGCGTAATCGCAACCCGGCTCGTTTTGGCCGCTGCAGGCTTGCCATTGCCGGGCGCTGAAGCTGGCTGGCGAATACCCAAAGCCTCATTCGAGGCCGCCGTGGCCTTGACGTTCACCGCGTTCATCTTGTCTCGCGTAGTCTGGATCGCGCTCGGACTCTGGGCCGAGGCCAAGCCCGCGGCCAGTACCGAAACCAGAATTGTCGTCCTTAGGGTGATGGCTGGCTTCCTCTTCATTCTGTCCCTCCTACTTCTTCTTCTTTGCCGGAGATCCGGGCTTCGCGGCCGCCGCCGCCGTTTCCGGATCCAGGTCATGACTGAAATACGTGGTGGTCACACAGGTGGCCACAACACTCTCACTGGGCGCGTACTGGTAGGTATGCTTCGCCTTCGCCACCGACGGCTTACTGGTTGAGGCCACCAGCAGATTCGAAACATTTACGATGCGCTCCACCTTTCCCAACCGGTCGAAGAACCCCAGCATCGAGTAGTACGGACCGTCGAACTCCAGTTCGAACGGCACTTCGGTGTAGAAGTCCTTCGCGACGTACGGACGGGATGTATAGCGCCGGATCTCCACTCCCGCCTTGCGCGCTTCTCCGCTTACCAGACGCATGAAATCGTCCACTTCTTTTTCATCGGGCACGATGCGCCGCTCGATTTCCATCTGCTGCTTCAGGTTGGCCAACTGGCGCTCCATGTCGGCCAGTTTCGGCCGGTACGCTTCCAGTTCCGCGTTCTCGCGAAGTTTGGCCTGCAGCTTGATTTGCGCCTGCGCATTTTCATCGCGCTGCGACTTGAACAACGTGTAGTAGAGGGCGCCCGTGCCTACCACCGCCATGAGCACCAGAGCCCCCAACCGCTTCGCACCCGATAATTCGCCAAGATTCATAGTCGGTTCCGCCTTTACGACTTCGCCTTTTCGCAGGTCAGCGTGAACTGGAACGCCTGCATGTCCTTCACCTTCTCGTCTTGCGTTGCTTCCTTGATTTCGATATTGCGGAAGAAGCCCGTCTTTTGCAGATTGGAAATCAGGTTGGCCACCGCATCGCTCGACAGCGCCATCCCGTCAATGGCCACGCTCGCGCCCTGATCCTGCATGCTATTCAACCAGACCGCCTCGGTGCCATTGACCGTATCGCCGATGGTGGAGAGCAGGTTGACCGTGCCGTTGGATTGGTTCGCGCGCAATTGGTCAATCACGTCCACCCGCCGCTTGTAGGAGTCGGCTTGCTTCTGCCTCTCCAGGTACTTCGCCTTGATGTCGGCCAGTTCGCGATTCTTCTGCTCCGCCACCCGCGCTTTCACCTCGATCGATTTCTTTTCCCGGTCCAGGTGGTACCAGTACCCGGCGTTGACGGCAACGGCCATCAGCAGCACGGCCGCCACCTGGATCATGGGCCCGCCCAGCTCGCCGAAGTCGAAGCTCGGCATGCTCAGGCCAGCGGCTTTCTTGCTTTTCGGTTTCGCACCACCCAGCAGATTGATTCGGATCATAGCTTTTCAAAGCTCCTCAGGGCCAAACCCACGGCCACTGCCAACTGGCCTGCGTTCTGTTCGACCATCTCCGCTCCGGCGCCTTCCATCGGAGCCAGCACTTTCTGAAACGGGTTGAATAATTCGACCGGCATCGAGAACTCCTGGCGCAGTGCTTCGACCAGCCCCGGAACCTTGGCTGAGCCGCCCGCCAGATAAATCTTCTCGATGTGCTCGCCCGCGGCGCTGGCGCGGAAGAAGTCGAACGTCTTCTGAATTTCCAGCACGATAATTTCCGTCACCTGCTGCAGAATCGGCGTCTTCGCGTCGTCGTGCACCGTGCCCACCTTGCGCCCCAGCTTCAGCGCTTCCGCGTCATCGAAGCTGAGATCCAGTTCCTTCTGCAGCGAGTCGGTGTACTGATGTCCGCCCACCGAAACGTCGCGCGGGAACAGCGGCGTCGTCCCCTTGACGATGTTGATGTTCATCACGCTCGCGCCCAGGTTGAGTAGGGCCACCACCTGCGTCGGCGCGGGTTCGTAATTGAACTCATAGCAATTCTGCAAAGCCAGCGCATCGATGTCCACAATAGCCGGAGTCTTGCCCGCCATCGAGAGTACGTTGGTGTAGTTCAGAATCTTGTCTTTCTTCACCGCCACCAGCAGAACGTCCATCTGCGGGCTGGTCGCGTCGTCGGAAAGAATCTGGTAGTCGAGGTTCACATCCGCCAGATCGAACGGAATGTGCTGCGCCGCTTCCTTCTGGATGGTCTCGGCCAGCTCCTGATCGCTCATCGAGGGCAGCGAGATCTTCTTCACGATCACCGAGTGTCCGCTGACGGCCGTCGCCACCGACTTCGACTTGATCTGGGTGTCGGTAAACAATTTGGCGATGGCGCTCGAAACCGTGCCCGAGTCCACGATCATGGAATCGACCACGATGTCGGGCGCGATCGGCTCCAGACCGAGGTGTGCCACTTCGATTCCAGCGCGTGTCTTCCTGAGCTCGACGGCCTTGATGCTCGAGGAGCCCACATCCAGCCCCACTATCGTCTTCGATCCCATTCCAAACATGTGCCCGCCCTTCTCGTACCGAAGTTCGTTTCCCGAACTCTCTACGGAGTTCCGGCAGCCTTCACCGCTGCCCTGATTTTCTTGCCGCCCCGCGTTTCCGTTTCCACCGACTTCTCTTCCATCCACTGATCCAGCTTCGATTTCTTGAAGCGCCAGCGGTTGCCCAACTTGAACGCCGGAATCTGTTGCTCGTTCACGTACTTGTACAGCGTGTCCGGACTCACTCCCAGATACTGCGAAGCTTGGCGAATATTCATCACTTCTCGCGAGTCGGCCATTAACGTTTCCCTACGCGTTCGTGCGTATTTTGGTGTGCTGAGCATATCTCAAACGGAAGGGCGGGCCTCTCCCGGTGAATTTCCCGGTTTTGTTGGGTTTTATGGGGTTTTTCTGGATTTCACAAAATGCGGACTTGCAGACAATCTCTGCAGGTTGTATTGATACAAACAGCTACCACTACAGGTAGTAGTTCATGCGCAAATCGGGCACCAGTCACACGAATCACGGTAACTAAGGTACTAGAGACGGTACGGAGGTACCTGAACCGGTGCGCAAGCCCTTGAAAACGCGGCGACCCACTCCCCGCTACTCGGTTGCAATTTCAGTCCTCATTTCGGTCCCTTTCAGATCGATTTGCCCATTCCCAAAACCCACGCACACCAGGGAAACGCGGCCCTCCATCATGTGTGTATTCCCGCGCGCCCACCGCTGCGCCATCGGTCACCTACAAAGTGCTCGCCGCGGTTTTGCTGCTCAGGCCGTTTCACCGTGGAACCCTGTCCAGAAAAACCCGCTTTGCCCTAAAGGTGATGAAGACCTCATTCCGCGGGTACTGCCGCAGTGCTGTCCGTCGGCCCTCTTCAATCCCCGTTCGCTGCTGATGATTCTGCGTTCACATTCGCTGATGATCCTGCGGTCATATTTACCGTACGATAACCGGAGTATAACCTTTATTGTCATCGTGATATGTGACATACATCACTTATATTTATGGGTCATTTTAGTACTCTGAATCCAGCATCACCTCGAACGGAGCATTCACATGAAACTACTCGTCATCGGTTCCGGCATGATGGGATCCGCCGCCGCCTACGATATGGCCCGCCAGGGCCAAGTCGATTCCGTCACTCTCGCCGACAGCGACCTCAAGCGCGCCAAGGATGTCGCTGCCCGAGTCAACCGCATCACCAACGACAAAAAAGTCCGGGCCGTCGCGCTCGACGCCGCGAAAGAGAAGGACGCCGCGCGCCTCATGAAAGGCCACGACGGCGCGCTCTCCGCCGTCCCCTACTTCCTGAACCTCGGCCTGGCCAAAGCCGCCATCACCGCCGGATGCCATTTCGCCGATCTCGGCGGCAACAACACAGTGGTCCGCCAGGAACTCGCGCTCGCCAAACAAGCCGAGAAACGCGGCATCGGCATCGCTCCCGATTGCGGCTTATCTCCCGGCATGGCCTCCATCCTCGGCGGCGAACTGGTTCGTCGCCTCGACGGACGCGCCGACGCCCTCAAACTCTATGTGGGTGGCCTCCCCGAAAGGCCGATGCCTCCGTTTCACTATCAGCTAGTGTTCTCCGTAGAAGGACTCATTAACGAATACGTGGAACCAGCCCGCATCCTCCGCAAAGGCAAGCTGATCACCATCGATCCGCTCACCGAACCCGAACCATTTCACATGGACGGCTTCGCCCCGCTCGTGGCCTTTCAAACCTCCGGCGGAACCTCCACCTTGCCCGAAACCTTTGAGGGAAAGGTCGGCGAGTGCTTCGAGAAAACCCTGCGTTATCCCGGCCACTACGACTTGCTCTGCGAATTGAAGGAACTGGGCCTGTTTTCGAACCAGAAAATGCGTGTCGGCAATGTGGAAGTCGCGCCGCGCGCCGTCATGTCCAAGGTCTTCGAAGGCAAGTTCGCCGGCAAAGGCCCCGACCTCTGCATCATGCGCCTCGAGGCTCACGAATCGGTAAAGGCCCCCGGAGTCCGCGGATTGCTCGGCGGAAAACTCAAAGGCCGGGTAGCGACGTTCACCATGGTCGACCACTACGATCCCAAGAGCGATATGAGCGCCATGATGCGCACCACCGCCTTCCCCGCCTCCATCGTCCTGCAGATGATGTGCACGGGCGCAGTCAGCAAACACGGAGCGGTCCTGCAGGAGCGCGACGTGCCCGCCGAAGCCTTCCTCGAAGAAATCGCGCGCCGGGGAATCAAGATCGAGTATCGGATGGAGTAGGCCTTGCTCGTGTGGGGACGGGCGTCTCGCCCGTCCAGTTCCCGTAGGGACGGCCGCCCCCGCCGGGGTCCCCAGACCGCGCGCTTTTCGCGGGCTGGGGTGGTCGGCCGTCCCAGCCATTTAGCTCTCCGCCGTTAGTACGCTGCCCGTCTTCTCCGGGTGCCAGCGGCGAAGCATGTAACCAAGATTGCCATCGACAAGCGGGCACGGGAGAGCGAAAACAAAAAGCATGAGGAAAGCTTGGCTGGTACTTTGCCTGCTTCTGGCCGGTTGCGCGGCGAAGAAGCAGCCGGTTGCCGCGACCCCGCCTCCCATCCGCAGCCAGCAGCCACCCCCCACTGCCGAACTCATCGAACACTGCGTAGTAGTGAAGCAGGAAAATGCCAACAC
>JBGPFV010000089.1:0-8471 GCA_041483535.1 Terriglobia bacterium
CCGGGGCAAAATCCAGGTTGAAGCCAAGGGCGCGGCAGTTGTCGCCGATCACGCGTCCATGCTTGCGAAAGAGCGCTCGGCGGGCCGTGGCAAAGACTTCTGCCGGAGAAGGCGCCGAACCGAGCACGTTGCGGAAACGGTCCACGGTGCCACCTTCAAGGTCCACGCAGGTGAAAAGCGGCGTGGCTACGCACTTCTGGCACTCGCGCAGAAGAGCGTGCGTCTGCTCAACGCCTGTGATATTGCGGGCAAATAGAATCACACCTGCTGGTTGGATCTTCGTGAGCAGGGAAGCGAGGCGCAGAGACATCTCGGTTCCGTCGAAGCCGATGATTAGATTCTGGCCAATGGCCAGTGTCAAGTCGCGCATTCTTACTTTCAGTTCGGACGGCCACGTCCCTCAGGGGCTAAAGCCCGCGTGTTTATTGGCTCTGGGTGGCACGGCTGAAGCCGTGCCCTTCCCAGAGCTGCTCAAGACATAGTATCCAGCTACTCAATCTGCCTTTTCAACTCCGCCAGCAAGTTTAGCGCCTCCAGCGGCGTCAGCCGGTTCAAATCTACTTCGCGCAACTTTTCCAGCACCGGCTGCGAGAGCGGGGTGAAGATGGTTAACTGCGTCGGACGCTCGGGCTCTGCCCCCGGCGTAAGATGGCCAGAGAGACGGTGCTCGGACGATTCATGCTCGGCCAGCACTTCGCGTGCACGCACTACGACTTCGTTTGGCAATCCCGCCAGCTTTGCGACTTCGATTCCATAGCTGCGGTCGGCGGCTCCCGGTTCGACGCGGCGCAGAAAAACCACGCTTCCGCCAGCCTATTTGACGGATACGTGATAGTTTTTCACGCCGCTCAATTGCTCCGCTAGTTCGGTTAGCTCGAAGTAATGGGTGGCGAACAATGTCTTAGCATGCACTCGCGCATGCAGATACTCAACGGCGGCCCATGCGATCGCCAGGCCGTCGTAGGTGGAAGTGCCGCGGCCTACTTCATCGAGCAAGATCAGCGACCGGGCTGTTGCCGTGTGCAGAATCGCGGCCGTCTCCGTCATCTCGACCATGAACGTCGAGCGGCCTCGGGCCACGTTGTCGCTTGCGCCTATGCGGGTGAAGACGCGATCCACAATGCCCAGGCGCACGGATCGCGCTGGAACAAACGAGCCCATCTGCGCCATGATCACGATCAGCGCGGCTTGCCGCAGGTAGGTGCTCTTGCCTCCCATGTTCGGGCCGGTCAGCACTACGATATTGTGCGTCGAGGCATCCAGAAACAGATCGTTGGGAACGAAGCGGTCGGTCCCCGCGGCGAGTTCCTGGAGCTCGATCACCGGATGACGGCCTTCTACAATTTCCAGATCAAGGGGCCGGGCGGGGACGCCCGGCGCTCCATCGGCGCCGTCCAGGGCCTTTTCCGCTTCGTCGAGGTTTGGCTCAAACCGCGGCCGGCAGTAATTCCGCAGCGCCGCAATGTGCGCCAGGCAGCCGAGCACATCGACTTCCGCCAGTGCCAGCGCCGTTTGCCGGATGGGCTTGGCTTCGGCGGCAATGGCGGAACGTAGCTCGGCAAACATGCGGCGCTCGATTTCGACGATCTTTTCCTGGGCATCCAGAATCTTCGATTCATATTCTTTCAGCTCTGGAGTGGTGAAGCGCTCGGCATTCACCAGCGTCTGCTTGCGCTCGTAGTCGGCGGGCGAGAGATGCAGGTTCGACTTCGAAATCTCGATGTAGTAACCGAAGATGGAATTGAACTTTACCTTGAGGGAGCCGATTCCCGTGCGCTCGCGCTCGCGCTGCTCGACTTGCGCCAGGTATTGTTTCGAGTTGCGGCTCAGGTCGCGCAGTTCGTCCAGATCTTTGTCCACGCCCTTGGCGATAACCCCGCCATCGTTCAAGGTGAGCGGCGGCTCTGGAACCAGCGTGCTTTCGATCTTGTCGCGGAGATCGCCCAGTTCGTCGATCGCTCCATAAAGCGCGCGCAGCCGCGACGCAGACACGGCTAGACGCGTGAGTTTCTCAGCCGTCCCTCCGGGACTTGAATCGCTTGGCCCGCTTTTCCCAGCGCTGAAGCGCTGGGCTAGGTTAGTTCGCCCCTCCGGGGCGGTATTGTCGAGTTGTGCCCCAGACAGCCCGGCCAACACCGTTCGCACCTTGGGGATTTTCGCGAGCGATGCCGCGAGAGCCAGCAGGTCGCGCGGATTCGCCGTCTCCAGCGTGACCCGGCTCAATAGACGTTCCAGGTCCAAAATCCCGTCCAACGCCCGCCGCAGCTCTTCGCGCCGCACCGTGTCTTTGACTTGCACCTCGACGGAATCCAACCTGCCTTCGATCTCGACCCGATCCAGAGAGGGGCGCAGCATCCAGGTACGGAGCAAGCGCTTGCCCATCGGGGTCACGGTGGCGTCGAGGGCGCGGAACAGAGTTACTCCCGCGTCGGTTCCCGCGAAGAGGGGTTCGATCAACTCCAAGTTGCGCACCGTCACCGCATCGAGCACCAGGCAGTTCTGGCGCTCGTAGAACCCGATGCGGTCCACATGATGGAGGGTGCCGCGCTGCGTGGAGCGGATGTAGTACAAAATCGCCCCCGCCGCCGAAGCGGCTGCCCGCTTTCCTGCCAGCCCGAAGCCCTCGAGAGAGAGCACGCCGAAGTGATTCTCGAGGAGCGGAATGGCGTGGTCGGGAGCGAAGATCCAGTCGTCGAGGGGAGTTTCGGCCGCGCCGCTGGCTGAGCGCGTGGGCGTGGTCGGCGCTAAAGATCCGGCTGCGGGACGGGCGAGGACGCCCGTCGCTCCACTGTTCTTCTTTTCAAAGAGCGGGGCGGAAGATCCATAAAGTACTTCTTTTGGGCGTAATTGTTCAAGTTCTTCTTGAACACGGCGTCCGGCCTGCTCGCCGGCGAATTCCGTCGCGCGAAATTCGCCGGTGGAAAGATCGAGTGCCGCAAAACCGACGCGATCCCCAACGGTTGCCACCGCCGCCAGGAAGTTGTTTTCCTCCGCGTTCAGCGCCGAATCCGCTGCCGTGCCCGGCGTGACTACGCGCGTGACCTCGCGCCGCACCAGCGTCTTCGCCAGGCGCGGATCCTCTACTTGTTCGCAGACCGCGACCTTGAAGCCGCGCCGGATCAGTTTTGCGATGTAGCCGTCGGCGGCGTGGTAGGGCACGCCACACATGGGGATGGTCACGCCCTTTTCTTTATTGCGCGAGGTCAGCGTGATCTGCAACTCGCGCGCGGCCAGAACGGCGTCGTCGAAGAAGAGTTCGTAGAAGTCGCCCAGGCGGAAGAACAACAGAGCGTTGGGATGCTCTTTCTTGATGGCGGCATACTGCCGCATCAGCGGCGTGGAGGGCTCGGACATGGGGAATGGGTAATGGGTAATTTGTAATTGGTAATCTGGCAAATTACAAATCACCAATTGCAAATTACAAGTTCTTTTGTTCTCCTTACGCCATGGAACTGCGCAAAGATCCTATTACCCGCTCCTGGGTGATCACCGGCGACGACGTCATCGAGCCCACCCCACGGTCCGAAGCCTGCCGGTTTTGCGGCGCCTCGGCTGAGCCCGCGCATGTGATCGCCAACCTGCCGGGCGTGGATGGCAGCGCCTGGTCGGCGCGCTCGGTCGTCCATCCGCACGCGCTCTATCACATTGAAGGCGAGACGGCCCGCCGCGGCGATGGCCTCTATGACCGCATGGGGTCGGTGGGCGCGCATGAGGTTCTGATCGAAAACCCTGGTCACGACGGCCATCTCTGGAAAGCGAGCGACTTCGAAGTCGAACAGTTCCTGCGGCTGGCGGCGCTGCGGATTCAGGATTTGAAGCGGGACAACCGGCTCAAGTACGTCAGCATTTTCAAGAATCACGGGGAGGGAGCCGGGCAGGAATTCGACCATCCCACTTCCCAGCTCACCGCAACCATTTTTGTGCCGCGCCGCGTGCTCTACGAACTGCGCGCCGGGCGCGACTATTACCAGAGCAAGGAGCGCTGCGTTTTTTGCGACATTCTGGCGCAGGAGGAGCGGCAGAGCCTGCGCATCGTCGAAGTTCGCGGAGACTACGTGGCCTTCTGTCCCTATGCGCCGCGCGTCCCTTACGAAACCTGGATAATGCCGCGGGGCCACGAATCTTCTTTTGAGCGCACGGGGGCGTCGCGGGTGGGCAGTTTGACCGATCTCGCGACGCTGCTGCGGCGCACCCTGCAACGCATCCGCACCATCACCGAGGACTTCCATCTTGTGCTGCACACCTCGCCCAACAGCCAACACCCTTCAGAGGCGCTGGGATACTGGAAAACACTCGATGACGACTACCACTGGCACATCGAGATTTTGCCCATTCTTGCGGCCAAGGCGAAGTCGTACACCTTTAAGGAGGTTTATTATTCTCCGGTCACGTCGGAGACGGCGGTGAAACGTCTGCGAGAGGCGAAGATCTGAATCCATGCCAAGGAGGCTGCTGAAAGACACGGGGAGGGCACAACAGCGGACCTCAGGCGCTGAAGCGCGGCACATTTTCAACGACCTAACGGCACGACTGGAAGTCGTGCCCTTCCCGAAACCCGCTTGAATTGGAGTTTCTAGAGGAGCGATGCCGAAGAAAACGATCTCTGTCGTTCTGACCTCGGTTTGTGTTTGGCTGGCCGGGGCTGCGTCCGCTCAAACTTTGCCGCCGCCGCCCGCCGAAAAGCAGCAAGTTCTGTGGATGAAGCTGGAAAAATCTATTCTTGACGTGGACCGTGGTCTGGACGGGGTCATGGGCGTCGCTATCGTCGATCTCAGCGACGGCCACAAATATCTGTTACACGCCAATGACGTTTTTGCGCAGGCCAGCTCCATCAAGATCTGCGTGCTCGCCGAACTCTACCGGCAAGCGCAGCAAGGCAAGCTGAAGCTTACGGACCTTTACACGGTCAACGCCGCGGACTTGGTTCAGGACAGCGACATCATGGGCGGCCTTACACCCGGCGTCACCCGGATCACGTTGCGGGACCTCGCGACCATGATGGTTGCCGTCAGCGACAACTCGGCCACCAACGTCCTCATCGACCGCGTCGGCATGGATAATGTGAACGCCTTCCTGAAGGCGCAGGGGCTGCGCGAGACCAAGCTTCGGCGCAAGATGATGGACCTGAAAGCCGCCGGCGAAGGGCGGGAAAACGTTTCTACGCCCGCCGAGATGCTGAGCCTGCTCGAGGCGCTCTACTGGGGCAAGATCCTGAACCAGGAGATGACCGCCGATTTCTTTAAAGTTCTCTCCACTCACAAAGAGAGTTTTATCCCGCGCGATCTGCCCGACGATTTGAAGATCGCCAACAAGCCCGGTGAACTCGAAGGCGTGCGCAACGATTCGGGCGTGATCTTCGTCGACAAGCGTCCGTATATACTCTGCGTCATGACGGCTTATCTGCATCGCGAGCGTGACGGAGAAGAGGCCATCAGCAATATCTCGCTTGCCGCTTGGCGCCTGTTTGACCGTTTGGCGCGCGCGAGTGAGTATGGGCGAGTGATTTCGCCGGGGAACAGTGGAAGTCGCTAGTTGCTAGTCGTTGGTCGTTCGGGATTTCGCGAACCGCAAAATTAGTGCAAAAAAGCTTGAACCACAGAGGACACAGAGGTCCACAGGGGAAAGCAAAACATAGTCAGTACCTGGTTTTTACCAGCAGACGGTACAGCGAACGACCAACGACCAACACCCAACGACTGCCCTATGACCATCCGTCGCCTAAAAACCTACACCGGATCGCAAGGGTACGTTTACCAGTACTATTTCGTCGGGAAACGTCCCGCCCCGACGCTCGATGCCACCGAGGTCGCGGCCAATGAGTACATCTTCGACGTCACTTCCGACCGTAAACTGACCTACGCGGTCAGTATCTTCCTCCCGCACAAGGTAGTTGCCGGCTGGGCCGAATCCCACGGACGTCCGCTCGCCGATTCCGAGCAGTACGCCGCCGTCAAAATGCGGCTGTTCCGCGCCTTCGACGAACTGGAGGACATGCGGGCGCAAGGCCGGCAACTGCAGATCGACTTGCAACCTTTGGAAGAATCGCTGGCGTCGTTAGGCGTGGAATAGATTTGGCAACCAACGAATTCCCACGGCGAAACTCAAGAGATGTGCTATGCTCGCCCGATTGCAAGCGCTGCCGGGGTGGCGGCGTGGGGCGGGGGGGACCGTGGCTACTGCTGTTCCGGGATCTGCAACTCGTAGAAATTTCCAGGCCAAGCATGCGATGTGGGTTGTGTTCGGTCTGATGACGCTGTACGTTCTGGCCACTCGCGACCGGACACTGCTGGATTCCCACTCGTTCCTGCGTCAGCGGTATGCGGCGATTCCATGGTTGATGTTGGCGCACGGCATTCCCGGGGCGCTGGCGCTTTTCCTCGGCATTTTCCAGTTTTCCAGCCGTCTGCGTCAGCGCTATCCGAAAGTGCATCGCGTGATGGGACGCATCTACGTCGGCTGTGTCGTCATCTCCGCGCCGGTTGCGATTGCAGTAGGCATCTCTCTGCCCATTATGACCCTGCTCATGGCTAACGTGATCCAGGGTCTTGGCTGGCTTACGACCACCGCCACCGCCCTCTACTGTGTTCGCACCGGCAGGATCCAGCAGCACCGCGAGTGGATGATGCGCAGTTACCCGTTCGCGATGGTCTTCGTGGTGGTTCGCGCCATTATCGCCATCCCCGCGATTGCACGGATGGGAGAACTCGGCATCGCCACAGTGGTTTGGAGCGTGATTGCCACGGCGTGCTTCCTGCCGTCGTTTGTGATTGCGTGGCAGGCGTTGGCGGCGACGCGGCGAGCGGTAAGGGCTCGGGCTGCGGCGTGAACAAATTGCTCTAAAATGCACCAGCGCCAATGACGCGGAGGAATACGCCAATGAATAAAGCCCGTTTGCTTGCCATACTGATCCTTGCCGCCGGTGTTCTGGTTACGCCGGCGTACGCGCAGGAAATGCCGAAAAAAGACGCGGCACCAAAGCCGGCGCCGAGCGCGTCGGAAGCCGTGCTCCAACAGTGGAATGACATTGGACGCAAACTGATCGCGATGGCGGAAGATTTTCCCGAAGATAAGTATGACTTCAAGCCCACGCCCGCAGTCCACAGCTTCGCCGAGAGGCTGATCCACGCCGCTGCGGCGAATTACTTCTTTACCAATCTGGCGCTCGGCCAGAAGCCACCCTCGGAGGAAGATCCAAAGCGTAGTGAGTTTAAGAACAAGGCGGATGTAGTCACCTTCGTCAAGAAGTCATTTGCGGACGGAGTGGCCGCGATCAAAGCGAAAGGCGATAAAGGCCTGTCTGACCTGGTCGTGGACCCGTTCAGTAATGAACAGACTCGAATCAGCGATTTCGCCTACGGCCTCGTCGAGCATTCGGGAGAGATTTACGGCCAGCTGACGGTTTACTACCGCTCGGCGGGTTTGGTGCCACCGGAATCGCGTCCGAAAAAATAAGTTCCTCTTGGATTTGGATAAAGAGCGCGGCGTTTTGCGTTCGCTGCGGGATGATTCTGTCAGATGAATTTTAGGGGACAACCAACAATGAGAACTCCGATGCTGCGGTTCTGGTTCCTTGCTTTCTGTCTATCGACCTTGGCCTGCGTTGCGCAGCAAAGCCCGCCCCCAGCATCCGCCGGCAAGACGCGTACCTATTACATTTCGGCCGATGAGGTCGAGTGGGACTACGCGCCCCATAACATGGACCACATGACGGGAAAGCCGTTCGACAAGGCCACCGCGATCTGGGTCGAGAAGGGCAAAGACCGCATCGGCCAGGTGTATCGCAAAGCTATCTATCGCGAATACACCGACGCCAGCTTTCAGTCGCTGAAACCCCGTCGGCCCGAGGACGAGCACATGGGCATTCTCGGTCCGGTGATTCGCGCCGAGGTGGGCGATACCATCGAGATCGTCTTCCGCAACAATGCTACCCAGCCCTATAGCATGCATCCGCATGGGGTGTTCTATGAGAAGGATTCAGAAGGCGCGCCTTATGCCGGCATGTCACCGGAATCGACGGGCTTGGTTGCCCCCGGCCAGACTCACAAGTACACGTGGAAGGTGCCCGAGCGGGCCGGTCCCGGTCCGGACGACGGGAGCTCGCTCGTGTGGCTCTACCATTCGCATAACTACGAACCGAAGGACGTGAACGCCGGGCTGATTGGCCCCATCGTCATCACGGCCAAGGGAATGGCCCGGCCCGATGGCAGTCCCCGGGATGTGGACCGCGAACTGTTCGCGCTGTTCATGATCATCGATGAGAACCAGAGCCACTACTTTCAACACAACATCGACACCTATGCCGGCGATCCGAAGTCGGTCAAAAAGCTGGAATTGAATCCGGCTGACGAAGAAGGGAATGCCGACCTGACGCTGGGCAGCGGCTTCGCCCTGGTTAACCACAAGGCCACCATCAACGGATACATCTTCGGAAACAATCCGCCCATGCGGATGCACAAAGGCGAGCACGTGCG
>JBGPFV010000090.1:0-8468 GCA_041483535.1 Terriglobia bacterium
CCTCGACGTGTGGTTCGAGTCGGGATCGAGCCACGCCGCCGTCTTAGGCCACGAGCCCAACCTGCCCTGGCCCGCCGATCTTTATCTGGAAGGCGGCGACCAGCATCGCGGATGGTTCCATTCTTCCCTGCTCTGCGCCATGGGCTACCGGGGCAGCGCTCCCTATCGCATGGTCGCAACCAGCGGATGGACGCTCGACGAGCAGGGGCGCGCCATGTCGAAGTCGCTCGGCAACACGGTCGATCCGGTCGAGATCGCGGATACGCTAGGCGGCGAAATCGTGCGCCTGTGGGTGGCTTCGGTCGACTTCCGCGAGGATGTCGCCTGCTCGCCGCAGATCATGCAGCGGGTCGCGGGAATCTATCGCGACATTCGCAATACCTTTCGCTTCATTCTCGGAAATCTCGATAGCTTCGATCCCGCAAAAGATGCGGTCGCGTTCGACGATTTGCAGCCGCTCGATCAATACATGCTGCGACAAGCGGTAGAGGTCTCGGCCGAGGTGCAGCGCTCTTATGAAGAGTTCGCGTTTCACAAGATCTATCACCGCATCAACAATTTCTGCGGCGTGGAGCTGAGCGCTTTTTATTTCGATGTATTGAAAGACCGGCTCTACACTTCGGCGCGCAAATCGGTGTCGCGGCGGGCGGCGCAAACTGCGATCTGGCGCATCGGCGAAGCGCTGGTGCGGCTGCTGGCGCCGATCATGAGCTTTACCTGCGAAGAAGTTTGGCGATATTTGCCACCGGTCGAAGGGAGACTGGAGAGCGTGCACCTGGCGACCTTCCCGAACGCGGCAGACGTGCTGGGAACTGCCGAAGCTGCTATCTCGGCCGATCCGAAACAGGCGGAAGACTGGAAGACGGTGCGGGCCGTTCGTGAAGCGGTGCAGAAGGCGCTCGAAGAAGCGCGCAACCAGAAGCTGATCGGAGGCAACCTGCAAGCGCAGGTTACATTGACTGCGGTTGATCCGGTGTTCTCCGCGCTGGAACGCTTCAAGAACGACTTGCGCTACTTCTTTATTGTCTCGGCGGTCGAAGTAAAGAAGGGATCGGGGAATGGAGACGCGCCAGTCTTGGTGCAGGTCGGCAAAGCTCCGGGACAAAAGTGCGAGCGCTGTTGGAATTTCTCGACTCACGTGGGCGAGGACAAGAACTATCTGACAGTGTGCGAGCGGTGCAGTGCCGTGCTCAGAGAAATTGAAGGCGCGTGACCGCGACTTTGCGCAAACGCGATAAGCTATAAATAAAGAAAAGAAGTTATTCGGTCATTTTTCTGCTCATGCGCAAATATCATTTCCTGATCGCGTTGTTCGTCGTCGCTCTCGATCGCGCCAGCAAGTGGACGATCGCGCACCGGCTTGCCTTGCACGACAGCATTTCCGTCATTCCGGGATTTTTTCGCATCATCCACGCCGAAAACCCGGGCGCGGCGTTTGGGATTTTTGCGGATTCTCCCTCCGAATGGAAAGTCGGCCTGCTGATTGCCTTCTCCATCATTGCGCTGCTGATCGTCTCTCTGCTGCTCTGGAAAAACAGCCACCGCCTGACTTCCACCGGAATCGGGCTGGCGCTGATTCTGGGCGGTGCGGTCGGAAACTTGTGGGACCGCCTGGTCAGCCGGCACGTGGTGGACTTTCTTCTCTTCTATGTAGGCTCGCACCAGTGGCCGGCCTTCAACGTGGCGGACAGCGCGATTGTGGTGGGCGCGGGGTTGCTGGTGTTTGAGATCTTGTTTACCAAGTCGCCCAGCCAACAGTCGGCGTAAGCGCGTGTTTCATCCAGCTTCAGGGTTGACTGCTCTATCCATTCTTCGGATATGAGCGAGCGCCATTATCGCCCCCTGCCTTAGCCGCCATCGCCGCGGCTTTCCGGGCCTTGAAAGGGCGCTTCGTTTTCTTTTTCATGGTGCGAAATCTAGCTGCCTTCACGGTCGTCGCTTCCGGCAAAGCTTCGGGATGAAGGGCGGTGATGACAGCCATCGGATTCTTGTCGATCACAGTAAGCAGGGTGCGGGCTGGCGCTTCTGGCGTGCGCCGTCCGCTTTCCCAATGCTTGATCGCATCCAGGCTGAAGCCGAAGGCGTCGGAAAAGCGGGATTGAGTCATGTTGAGCTTGTTGCGGATGCTTTTCACATCGACTTCATCCGGCACATGCACCTTGAAGTCCTTCCGCTCTCCTGCGAGAAAGGCTTGAACCTCGTCCAGTCCGGTCATTAGTTCTTCAAACGCGGTTTTCATCGGGCTATCTCCGGTAGCTGTCAAAAATATCGTCGGCGCGCTTCTTCAGGGCGTTGCGCTCGGCCTTCGTCAAATTGGCCTTCTTGTTCTTCGGAAAAACGGCGATAAGGAAGACCGGAAATTTGTCGTGGCGCCAGATATATACAACCCGCGCCCCGCCGCTCGTGCCCATGCCTTCGCGCGGCACGCGAACCTTCCGGAACCCGCCCGTCCCCGACATCACATCGCCGCACTGCGGATCCCCTGCAACCATGGCCACAATGTTGTCACGCTCCCTCTCGGTGAAAAGCTTGCCGGTGAGGGCGATGTAGGATGGCGTTTCGACGACAGTCTGCCTGTTCATCTTGTACTCCAATGGACACCTTCGGTCAAGAGGAATCGTGCGCCATTGGACACCACTGGCTTACCCGGAAAAGCGAGCCGCGCCGCAACAAAGCTGGACATCTTCGGGCATGAGGAAGGGTCGTACTGCACCAGTGGGCGTGTCTGTGATGGGACGCACTGATGATTTGTGATGGTATGAGTTCGCCCTCGCCATTTTCTAGACGCGCCCTTGCGTCATCGTAGGCCTTCACGTCGGCGAGCATTTCCGCATCTTCCATCAACTTTTGCATTGGCGGCAGACAGCAGGTCCTTCGCTTCGCTCAGGATGACAATCTTCTATTGGAGACGAGTTACGGCGTCCCGTAGAGTTGCCGGTACACATTTGCATTGCGCAGGATGGCCTGCACGTACTCGCGGGTTTCGGTGAAGGGGATGGACTCTACGAACTCCTGTGCATCGCGGTAGTGGCCCTGTCCCAGCCAGTCTCCGACGCGGTCGGTGCCGGCATTGTAGGCGGCCAGCGCGTATTCGAATTGTCCGTTGTACTTGTCGACCATCTCTTTGAAGTAGCGCGTGCCCAGTTGGAGGTTCACGGCCGGCGTGTAGAGTTGGGGCGCGCTGTATCCCTTGAGCTTGACTTGCTTGGCTACACTTTTGCCGGTCTTCGGCAAAAGCTGCATCAGCCCTACGGCGTTGGCGCGGGAGAGAGCCAGCGCGTTGAACTCGGACTCCTGCCGGATGAGCGACGCCACCAGATAGGGATCGAGCCCGTTGAGCACCGAGTATTTACGCAGATCGGTCCAATAGGCTTTGGGGAAAAGCGCTTCCCAGTAGGGGCGGGGCAGGTCGGGAATATCGACGGCGAAATAGTTGGGCGTCGAGCGCTTCATGATCTCGATGCCGCGATCGTAGCGGCCGAGGTCCTGATAAACGCGCGCCATCTCGGGAGGCGCCCAGGTTCCACCCTCTTGACTGGCGGCGGCCTGCAACTCGCGCACCGCCATATCGGCGAGCCCCCCGTTGGAGAGCAGGCGCGCGCGTTCTACGCGCAGGTTGTCTTCGGGAGGATCGCTGGCGGTAATTTTGCCGGTGCTTGGAAGCGGAGAAACGTGGTCGAGCAGCGCGTAGCGCGGCAGCTCTTCCTGCAGCGACGCGTCCTGGATCGGGCCCTGCCGGGTTCCGTCACCCGTGCCCGGCAAGGCTTGCAAGCGCCGGCGGCCGAACTCCGCGTAATAGTAGTTATGAAAGCGGTCGGAGAGTTTCTGATAGAACGCCCGCGCCATCGCCGGGTTGCCTTCTTCTTCGGCGAGACGCGCGCGCCAGTACAACGCGTTGGGAACCTCCGCGGAATCGGGATAGAGCGCGATTTGCTGTTCGAACCCTTGTCGGGCCTCCTCGATTCGGAGTTGCCGGAAGCTCAGCCATGCCGCCTTCCAATGCGCAGAGGAGGCGTGCGCGCCATTCGGAAAGCGCCGCTGCAACTCGCGGAAGTAGTCGATGGCGCGATCGTAGTCGCGCTTCAGCAGATACATGTTCCCCGCCGAAAGCAGCGCTTGTTCAAGCCATGGGCTGGCCGGACCAAATTGCCGCAACTGATTGAGGGTGCGTTCGACGGCCTCTTCATCGCTCGAGGAACGCTCGGTCTCACTGAGCAGGTAGAGGCGTTGGGCTTCGGCGTCGCCGGTTTGCGCTCCCATGGCGGTCAGAACCTGGCGACCCTCGCGACTGCTGCCGCTTTTTTCGAGCGCTCCCGCCAGCGCCAGTTGTATTTGTGGGCGGTCCGCCGGACTGACCTCGTCGACCAGTTCGCGGTAATCGTGGGCCGCATCGGCGTAGTGCTTGGCCTTGAACTCCAGATCGGCGCGGGTACGGCGCTCGGCGACCGAGCCGGAGATGCCTAGCTTGCGCAATTCCGTTCCGGCCACGTCCGCTTCCAGGCTGTTGGGAAAGTTGAAGTAAAGGTTGCGGAAAGCGCTGGCCGCCTTCTGCTTCTCCCCGGCCGCTTCGTAGGCGCGCCCCATGGCGAGTTCCACATCGCTGCGCACCGGAGCACGATCCTTTTCCAGCAGGGCCGCAGCTTCCTGGGCGCGGCCTTCCTCCAACAGCGTGTTCGCATAGACGAGGTGGGCATCGCGGATCAAAAGTGAATCGGGAAAGTTCTTACTGAAATCGGCTAGTGTGGAGAGGGCCTCGGCATTGTGCGCCGTTTTCAGGTAGGCGTCGCCCAGGTAGTAGGCAACGTAGTCTCCTAGTTCGCTGGTGCCGGCCTTGGCACGATTGAGCGGGTCGATGGCCTTGGCATAGTCGTGATCGAGGGAGCGGGCGTAGCCGACCACCAGCCAGGCCAGGGCTCCGGCATCGGCATCGTCCTTGGCGTGGCGCCGCGCATAGGCTTCGACTCCGGCATAGGCAGTGGGAGTGCGATCCTGCAGCAACTGTTGCGCCATGGAACGAAGGATGGCGGAGGCGACAAAGGCTCGTCGCATCCGGCGCACGCGCGGAGAAACAGGTTTACGTTTTTTCTTAGCGGCGGTTTTCCTGGGGCTGGTGGAAGCGGCAGTCTTTCTTTTGGCAGGTGTGTTCTTCGTTGAAGTGGGTCTCGACGTCGTGCTCTTCGGCACCGTGCTCTTCGGCGGCGTGCTCTGGGCGGGTGCGCTCGCAACGGGAGATGGGGCAAGCCCCGTCTCTACAGACGATTTAGACTGAGCGGCGGCGGGCGACAAAAAGCCGAGCCAGATCAGAGAGAGAATTCCCGCGAAAACAATTCCCGCAAAAACCCGGACTGCAAAACGGCGCACTCAAACCCTACCTACTGCCGAAAGTTGGCACCCATGATGGAAAGATCGTCTTCTGCGAGACTTCGTATTATTTCATGTTGAAAGTAATTGCCGGAGGCTGCCGCCGTGCTCCCGTAACGCTTCTGGTACGTGGCCCGGCTTTTCTCGATCGCTTCTTTCAGACGGTCGTAGAGATCTTGATTTTTCCGGCCTTCGGAAACCTTGGCCTGATTATAGAGTTTGATCTCGTCGACCAGCAGGCGGGCAAAACGCTGCGCCTTGCGATGGACTTCCTGATCGTCGGCCGGGATGGAGGAAACCGGCAGCGTCTCGGGGGTGGCCTCCGTGTCGGCGTGACCGATCGGGAGCGGCTCGGCCAGTGCAGACTCCACGGCGGAACTGGCAACGGATGCCGAGGCTTCGTGTGCGGACGCCGCTGCTGCCATGGCATGGCCGGGCCCATGCGAGGCGAAGGGATCATGGAAAGCCGACACCGTGGGCGCCCGCCCCTGGTCGATCGGCGCCTGGTCGATCGGAGCTTGGTGCGGCGGCGCCTCGCCGGTTGGGACGCTGTGACTGTCGGAATGCGTCCGCGCTTGCTTGCGAAGCGAATTGACCTCGAGCCAGGCGCTGGTGGAAAGCACGAGCAGTTCGAGCGCATCGGCATCGAGCGCGCCGGCGGACTCGGTTCCGCTGTCGGCGTAAACCAGGGCGGCAACTTTCTCTTTCAGGATCAAGGGTAGAATTCGGCCTTCGCCACTGGCAGGCGCTCCCACGGCCTCCAGAAAACGTGCGTCGAGGTCGGCGACCGGAACACTTGCCCCCGGGTTATCGCCGATGGCGCGGCCGAGGGCACGGCTGATCGCACGAACCACGGCAGGAGCGCTTTCGTCGAGAGCGAAATCCTTCACCGCATCGTTGTGGGCAAAGCCGCGTCCCTGCCAACCGGTGGCATGGCTGCCCTTGACGACAAAGAGCGCGACTCGGGCCGCATAACGAGAGCTGGTATCGAGCAAGGCGCGCAGAATCTCCCGTTGGGAGGTGCCCAGCTGGATTTCGGCCACGGCGCGCGCCAGATCGGCCGCAGCGGACGCGGCATCGGGACTGGTGGGCTCGGCGGGTGCGGGCGCGGCTGCGATCTCTTCCATTACCCGGCGGACAATCTCGGTGCGCAGCTGGGCCGCGTGGCTGTCCAGAACCTGGCCGACGACCCGCTCCACGATTGGCTCAATCCAACCGCGCTCCTTCATACGTCCTCCGGGCATGCGTACTCCGAGGTAAAGCTTTGGAAGAAAAGGCAACAGCCCTCTAATCCTTGATTATAAGGCCGCTTACAGGCGTTCTCGGGACACCTTGGTACGTGAACTCCAGTACCCAGTTGCCATACCCAGCGACCGCACTCGGGGTGTCTGTTCTGAGTACTGGGTACTGCGTACTGGGTACTTTCAAGTACAATAGCATTTCGAGAATCGGTCGTGGTGTCGGAAAAATCTGCATCAAGTTACGAATGAGTACCATCCAACCCAACGTAGAGCAGCCGATCAGCGAAGAAATGGCGCTGGTACGGCGGGCCAAGCGCGGCGACGATCAAGCGTTTGAAGAATTGGTACGGCGCTATGATCGCAACGTTTTCCGCATCGCCCAGCACATTACGCAGAACCGCGAGGACGCGGAAGATGTAGTCCAGGAAGCGTTCCTCAAGGCGTATAGCAATCTGGAGAAGTTCCAGGAACAGTCCAAGTTTTATACCTGGCTGGTGCGGATTGCGGTCAACGAAGCGCTGATGAAGTTGCGCCGGAGAAAACCGGAACGCACGGTTTCTCTGGACGAAGAAGTAAAAACCGAAGACGACTCGCTGCCCCGTGAGGTTGCGGATTGGAGCCCCAATCCTGAGCAGATGTACAACCAGGCTCAGTTGCGGGACATTCTGACGCGCACCATTCAGGGGTTGCCGTCGGGATTCCGGACGGTGTTTGTGCTCCGCGACGTGGAAGGTCTCTCCACGGAGGAGACGGCACAGGCGCTGGAGTTGAGCATCCCGGCGGTGAAGTCGCGGTTGCTGCGGGCGCGCCTGCAATTGCGCGAGCGGCTCAATCGCTACTTTCAGAAACGGGCGAGTGGAGATGGCGACCAGTGAAGTGTTCTGAGTTTCTTAACGAGCTGACCAACTATCTCGATGGCGCGCTGGACGCACGGACCAAGTCCGAACTCGACGACCATCTGGCTTGGTGCCACAACTGCTACGTGGTTTGCGATACCACTCGCAAGACCATCGAAATCTATCGCGACTCGGAGCTCTACGAGTTGCCCGAGGATTTGCGCACACGGCTCCGGTCGGCCATCATGAGCAAGTGCTCGACCCACAAAAAGTCCGAGCCGCCGAGCAGTTGAACTCGGAAACCTCGCACTTCGTGTTTCCCATGGGGGTTTGGGAAGGGCACGACTTCTCAGCTTGCGGAAAAACTCGATGTTGCATGTGATTTTGGGCGGCGCAGCGCTTCAGCGCTGCGATAACTGCATTGTTTTGAATGCGGCTTTAGCCGCTGAGGGCGCGGCTCTTGCCCAGAAACGACTTTTTCCGCAGCCTGTTCAGTCGTGCCGTTAAGTCAGTGAAAATGTGCCCGCGCTTTAGCGCCTGAGGTATGCTTCTTGCGCTCGGCGTTAACTTTCCCGCAGCGGCAAGTCCGACGTACCGCCTCCGAAGACCGTTCCGAGTTAATTGAACAAAACCATTGTGCTCGCGGTCACAGACGCCGCCAAAGACCTGATGCCAGGATCGGGTCGTGCTCTTCCCAAGATCCGACTCGAACCAGTCTTTTTTCGCGGCCGGTCTTGCCTTCATTCCGCTGACTATCCGCAAGTGCTTGATTCCGGTGCGTCTGGGGGATGTACCTGCGGAGCTATCCGTCGGCAGAACCTTTTCCGCGCAACACGAATCTAAGTGGTTAGAGCTCGTTCTTGATATGCAGGCGAAGGGGATGAGCCGCTTTTGTCGCTTTTAATTCTGTGGAGGTTACGTGATGATTTCGAAGTTGTTGGACGCCATGTTTGGTTGCCGGCACGTCCGGTACAGTTTTCCCATCACGGTACGCGCCGGTTCGCGTCGCACTGCAACGGCTCAGCGCACG
>JBGPFV010000091.1:0-8464 GCA_041483535.1 Terriglobia bacterium
CTAAGCTCACCGAAAAGGCAGCGGGCGAGGGCGCCCGCTCCACACAAACACAGGCGCGGATGCTCAAGGAGGAAGTGGACGAGGAGGATGTTGCCGGCATTGTTTCCAAGTGGACGGGCATTCCGGTTTCCAAGATGCTCGAGGGCGAGGTCAAGAAGCTCATCAACATGGAAGACCGGTTGCGGCTGCGCGTGATCGGACAGGACGCGGCGCTGGAACGCGTTGCCAACGCCATCCGGCGTTCGCGCGCCGGGCTGAGCGATCCGAAGCGGCCGATCGGGTCGTTTATTTTTCTGGGGCCAACCGGCGTCGGGAAGACAGAACTGGCGCGGGCGCTGGCCGAATTTCTTTTTGACGACGAGCGCGCCATGGTGCGGATCGACATGTCCGAATACATGGAGAAGCACGCCGTGTCACGTATGATCGGGGCGCCTCCGGGATACGTCGGCTACGACGAGGGCGGACAGCTCACCGAGGCGGTGCGGCGGCATCCTTATGCGGTGGTGCTGTTTGACGAGATCGAGAAGGCGCACCCCGACGTGTTCAATATTCTTTTGCAGATCATGGACGACGGCCGCCTCACCGACGGCAAGGGGCGCAAGGTGGACTTCAAGAATACCGTCATCATCATGACCTCGAACCTGGGCTCGGCGTATTTGCAGTCGGAAAACATTCGCTCCGCCGATGGCTTCGAGCAGGCGTCGAAGAGGGTGCTGGAGACTCTGCACGGGCATTTCAAACCCGAGTTCCTGAATCGCGTGGACGATATCGTCATCTTCCATCCGCTGGGCAAGGAAGAGCTGGTCAAGATCGTCGACCTGCGCCTGGAAGATTTGCGCCGGCTGCTGGCCGACCGCAAGATTTCTCTGGAGCTGACCGACGGGGCGAAGGAGCTGCTCTTCACCGAAGGCTACGATCCTAACTTTGGAGCGCGTCCGCTGAAGCGCGCCATTCAGAAGCTGGTGCAGGATCCGCTGGCGCTGAAGATTCTGGACGGCGCGGTGCTGCACGGCGACCACGTGATCGTGGACGCCAATAAAAAAGCGGGCAAGATGACGTTCACGGTGAGCGAGCGGGTGGGGGAGAAAGTGGCGGCCAAGACGAAAAAGTAAAAGTTCGAGTGGGGACGGGGTTTATCGTCGCGCTTGGAATTGCTCTACGATCTCCACCCGCGACAAGTACCACACCACCATCACTCGCACAATGATCCCCAGGCCGCCGAACGCCAGCGCTTTGGGTTGGACGATCACGGTTGCGGCCGAGACTGACGGAACCAGCATTACGATTCCGGTGATGGCGATCAGTTGCGCCGCGTGGCGCACGAGGTTATGGAGTCGGACCAGGCCCCACGCGACTCCGCCTGCGGCGACCGCCATGAGCAGGAACATGTAGGGACCTGCTAATTCCAATCCGAATAACAGCGGGGCGCCGGCCGACATCGATACCGTGCCCGGGCGCAGCAGCATTAGCGCGGCCACGATCCCCAGATAAATCGCGCAGAGAGCGAACAGGGCGGCGATGGCTCGCACTCCGTTGGGGGCCGGGTTGGCGAGGTTATCGGGCATGAGTGCGCGCATCTAGAGTTGCTCTGGCCACTGGCAGACTACCGAGCTTCTCCACCCCATCAAGCCAAAACCGGGTTTGACGGGGACCCCGGTTCGCTCGGCATGGACGGGCGAGTCGCCCGTCCCCACACGAGCCGATCGCCGTCCGCTAGCGCGTGCGACCTTTTGCCTTCTTGGTCCCCGATCTTGAGGGCCGGCGCGCGCCGGGCACCTTCCCGATTCTTGGATCCCCGGCGAGAACGAGTTCGCAGGCGCGTTGCGCCGCCTCTTCGAAATCCTCGGCATCGGCGGGAACAACCTGCCACCCTGTCACCTTCTTTCCCAACACCTTTATGGAGCGCATGTGGGGGAACTCTTGCCGCAGACTCTGGTGGTGCTCCCTGGTGGTGGCGAGCCACACTCCGTTGTCGGCGGTCTGGTCGCGTTTGTCGCGGAGGATGAGGACGATTTTGTCTTTCACGTAGATTGCGAGGCAGCCGAACATGGGGCGGGTCGTGGGCGACAAGGGAGCGATTGCTTCGAGCACGAATTCATGCGGGATGGGCTTGCGCTGCTTGACGGCGAAGAGGGCGTCGTCGAGCGGGAGTGGAGCCGTCTTGCTACGGGACTTCGGCATACTTAGGGCGAATCACCTTGCGTTCTGCTTGCAACCAGTACCGACTGTACATCACTGGCCGGTTACGGGACGAGTAGTCGCTGGCTCCATCGGTATCTTGAGCGCTGCCATCAAGAGTTTGCATTTGAATTGGTACCCTGGTACATTGGTACATACACGACAAGGAGAACATAATGATCGCCGCCGAGTTGATTGCCCTCGCCTTTGCCATTTCGACCATAAACAACAAATCCAGCGCGGAAACGCCTGCAGCGCCGGCTGCCCTGGCGCACGTCAGCAGCAGCTTTCGTTTCCTGGTCCACGCGCCTCTCGGCAGCGCGGCTCCGCTCTTCGGCCCGGAAGGGGAACGGAGCTGGGCGGGTGCGGAGTGGGATCCTCAGTTTCTCTACCCTCAGCCGGCGAAGGACGTACAGGGCGCCGTGTTCACGGTGCAGCAGGGCGACCGTAAGAGCGTGTGGGTCGCCACGCGGTTCGATGTGGACGGCGGAAGGATGCAGTATGTGTCGGTTGTTCCCGGCATCAGGGCATCGACCGTGGAAGTGCGACTTACCGCGGTCGATGCTTCGACTACCCGCGTGGAAGTGACGTATGTGCGCACGGCCTTGGACGGCTCGGCGAACGAGGAAGTGCAGTTGTTGGGCGAAAGGGACCGCCAAGAAGGCCCGCATTGGCAGGAGGCGATCGAGGCCTATCTCAGAGGGCAGGGCGACAAGAAGCATTAACGTAACGCGAAGGCGCCGGCGATGCTGCGATGGAATTGCCGTTTCCGGCTCCAAAGTTGTAAGGTATTCGGTCAAGACTCAATGCAGCGAGGGATGGAATGAAACTCAGTCGCCGAATCTCTTGGTTGGTTATTGCGGTTTCCTGCGGCGTAGTGTTTTCGATCAACGTTGCTTGGGCGCAGCCCGCCGCGCCCGCGGCAAAGACGGTGGTGATCCGCGCCGGGCATTTGCTGGACGTAAGAACCGGCAAGACGCTCGCGAACCAGATCATCGTGATTCAGGGCGACAAGATCGCCAGCGTCGGCGCCGACGCCCAGATTCCCGCGGGAGCGCAGGTGGTCGATTTATCGAACGCCACCGTGCTGCCGGGATTGATTGACGCGCACACGCACGTCACGTTCAATCCCAACTTCGGCTATTCGCGGCTGGCGATTTCCGTGCCGCGCGAGGCCCTCATTGGAGCGCGTAATGCTCGCGTCACGCTTAATGCCGGGTTTACGACCATCCGCAACGTGGGCGCCAGCGGCTACAGCGACGTTGCCCTGCGCGACGCCATCAACGCTGGCGACGTGCCCGGACCGCGCATGCTGGTCAGCGGCCCGGCGCTGAGCATTACGGGCGGACACTGCGACAACAATCTGCTGCCGTTTGAGTACCACGCGCAAAGCGAAGGCGCGGCCGATGGTTTCGAAGCGGTCCAGCACAAGGTGCGGGAGATCATCAAGTACGGCGCCGACGTGATCAAAGTTTGCGCCACCGGCGGAGTGCTTTCGCATGGCGACAATCCGCAGGCCTCGCAATACACACTCGAAGAGATGAAGGCGATCGTGGCGGATGCGCACCGGCTCGGCCGCAAGGTCGCGGCGCACGCGCATGGCGCCCAGGGCATCCGTTGGGCGTCGGAGGCGGGCGTGGATTCGATTGAGCACGGCTCTTACATTGACGACGCGGCCATCGCGGAGATGAAGAAGAACGGCACGTATCTGGTGCCAACTCTCTACCTGGCCGACTGGTTTCTGGAAAACGCGGAGAAGGTCGGCACGCCAGCCGAGTTGATTGCCAAGGGACGTGAAGTGATGCCCGCCGCGCGTAAGAACGTGGCGCGCGCATTCGCGGCGGGGGTGAAAGTTGGATTCGGCACCGATGCCGCCGTGTATCCGCACGGCCTCAACGCGCATGAATTCGCGGTCATGGTGAAGCTGGGGCTGACGCCGCTGCAGGCGATTCAGGCGGCGACTATCAACGACGCCGATCTGCTGGGGTGGTCCGACAAGATCGGGACTGTTGAAGCGGGCAAGTGGGCCGACATGGTTGCGGTGGACGGCGATCCGCTGGCGGACGTGACTACACTGGAACGAGTGAAGTTTGTGATGAAGGGCGGTGAGGTGGTTAAGAATCAGTACGCGAAGTAAAGGGAAAGTTGCAGAATCAAGAAGGAAGAATGCAAGAGTGAACCGCGATGGCAAGATTTCCAGCTTGCCGGGTTAGCCGTCATGCTCGTGAGGCGAGCTGTTATTCTCAAGGTTTTTTCTTGAGCGCGCTGGTATGAGTGGCGACGCACACCCATTTGCCGTCCAAATACGCCCAGGTGTCGGTGAATCGCCCATAGTGATCGAAGGGCTTACCTTTGTTAAGGCCTTTGGCGTGATAGATTCCAGCAACCACGGCGACATTTCCATATAGGAAAACCCGTTCGTCACTATTGGTCATAAGGCTGGGAGCGTAAGAGCGGTCTCCATTGTCAGCCAGGAACTGCGCCTTCGTCATGAAGGTACCCTCATTGTCCGTGCTGATGAAGGTATCGGCCACCAGTCCCTCCAGGGCTCTCGAATCGTGATGCAACTGCGCCTGGTTCCAGCCATTCTCCAGCGCAATCAATAGACTCTCGCTCGCCTGTGCGGACGCGGCGGAATTCTGAGCGTGGGCCAGAGAACCCACGAGCCACAGCAGGCACACTAGAACCCTTGTCTTCATATCCCAACGGGCCTCTCCTGTGGAGAATCCACGCCTCTATAATACTGGAGCGATACTAGAGCGGGGTGGAACGAAGGCTCAATCCTCTAACATCCGTTAGAATCCCCCCGTGTCGGTTGACCTACAGATTGAAGCCACCCGCGGCTCGGCCCGCGCCGGCAAACTGGTCACTCCTCACGGAGAGGTCGAGACGCCGGTGTTCATGCCGGTCGGAACGCTCGGTTCGGTTAAGGGTGTCTCGCAGGATGTGCTGGAAGAACTTGGCGTGCAGATTCTGCTCAGCAATACGTATCACCTTTATTTGCGGCCTGGGGTGGAAACGGTTCGGCAGATGGGCGGGCTGCACCGGTTCATGGCGTGGGATCGAGCCCTTCTCACCGACTCGGGCGGGTTTCAGGTTTTCAGCCTGAACGAGTTGCGCAAGGTTGGCAAAGAAGGGGTGGCGTTCCGCTCGCACTTGGATGGGTCGCCGCATTTTCTTAGTCCGGAAAAAGCCATGGAGATTCAGATCGGCCTCGGAGCCGACATCATCATGGCGTTTGATGAATGCACCGAGTATCCGGCCGACCGCGAACGCGTGCGAGCTTCGATGGAGCTGACGCTGCGCTGGGGGGCGCGCTGCAAGAATTATTTCGAAGAGCACAAGCACGAGGTGCCTTGGGCGCGCGCTGAGTCGGCGGAGTTTCGCTCCGCTGGACGGCCGAGGGCGGCTGTCCCTACGCTAGCTGGGCGGACGAATGCGTCCGCCCCTACGCGAGCGTCGGAGGCGCGCATGCCAGAAGCGACGCAGGCTTTGTTCGGCATTGTGCAGGGCGGGATGGATCTTGAGCTGCGGCGCGAATCGGCTGAGCGGACGATTGACATCGGGTTCCCGGGATACGCTATCGGCGGCCTGAGCGTCGGCGAGCCGCGCGCGCTTACCCGCGACATTGTCGAATCCACGCTGGAGCATCTCCCCTCCAACCAGCCGCGCTATTTGATGGGAGTTGGAACTCCCGAAGAGATTGCCCAGTATGCGCAGTTGGGCGTGGACATGATGGATTGCGTGCTGCCGACTCGCGCCGCGCGGCATGGATTGCTGTTTACTTCCGAAGGCAAAGTGTCGATCAAGCAGGCGCGCTACGCGCAGGACGACGGCGCGCTCGATCCCGCCTGCGACTGCCGCGTTTGCCAGCGTTATTCTCGGGCCTACCTGCGCCATCTTTACGCGTCGAACGAACTGCTGGCGCAGGTTTTGAATACGGTCCACAACCTGCACTATTACCTGGCCACGATGCGGACGGTGCGCGGCTGGATCCGAGCGGGGCGGGCTACGACTCCCCAGGTTTCTTAGCAGCGTGACCCGCGTGATTGGTCGTACGATGGAGCGACGGGCGTCTCGCCCGTCCAGCAGTTCGGTGCGGCCGGGCGGGGACGCCCGGCTCTCCACCAGCTTGGCTTGTAAATTCGGCGTGGTGTCCTTGACACCTTAGGCGGCCGTCCGGCATTCTATTTAACTTGGGGATAAGGTGCGTTTCTTTCCGTGCCGTTCCGATCGCAACCGGGGCGCGGCCTCGCCGGTTCTAGCCTGCCAGCGGTAGGATTAGGATCTCCGGCCATAGGAGAAAAGAATTCCCGCAGCTAAACGGCGAAAGAAGCAACCATGTGCCGAGTTCCGCTCGGCCAGGCTCGAAGGACGTTTACGGCGGTCGCAGTTCGAATAAGGTATTTCGTTACAGAGGATCAATTTGGCGGTGGAAATCATATTCTCCGGTATTCCTGGCGTTTTGGCGTTTTGGCTGCAACTGCCCGGGGGCGGAAGTCTGCTTACGCTGGCGCCCCTGATATTCATTTTTGCCATTTTTTACTTTCTGCTGATTTTGCCGCAGCAGCGCAAGCAGAAGAAGTGGCAGGCCATGCTTAGCGAGTTGAAGAACGGCGACCGGATCGTAACCAGCGGGGGGCTGCGCGGGACGATCATGAGTATTAAGGACGATGCGCTGGTATTGCGCGTGCCGCCCGACAATCTGAAGCTGGAAATCAGCCGTGCATCGGTGGTGTCGGTGACGACGGCGGAAGAAGGAAAGTAGGGGCAGCTCTCAGTTATCAGCTCGCAGTTGGAGCTTTCGGTTGCCTTTGACGGTTTTCATGAATAAGAACCTTCGTTGGAAGTTGACGGTAATCATCGGAATCCTGCTGGTATTCCTGTTCGGCGTCTTCGGTGTTCCGAAGGAGTGGTCGGGCAAGGGTATGCTGGCGGCGATTACCGACCGCATTCATTTGGGGCTCGATTTGCGCGGCGGAACGCACTTGATCCTGCAGGTGCAGGTCAACGACGCGGTCAATGTGGACTCCGACAACGCGATTGCGCGCCTCAAGGAAGACTTGCGGACGCACAAGATCAATTACGCGGACATCGATAAGCCCGATCGCGTGAACCACCCGGAAATGATCGTGGTCAAGGGCGTTACGCCGGATCAGACCAGCGATTTCAAGAGCCTTATTTCCGACCGGCTGCCGGAGTACGACGCCAGCTCGGGCGCGGAAAACTCCTGGACGGTTTCGATGAAGTCGCAGAACCTGACCGACTTGAAGAACCGCGCGGTCACGCAGGCGATCGAGACCATCCGCAACCGCATCGATCAGCTGGGCGTGAGCGAGCCGGTGATTCAGGAGCACGGCCTCGGCCAGTACCAGATTCTGGTGCAGCTTCCGGGCGTGGACGATCCGGCGCGGGTGAAGGAAATCATGCAGTCCACGGCGATGCTGGAGATCAAGCAATCGCTGGGCGGTCCCTATTCGAGCCAGGAGCAGGCGTTGCAGGACAAGGGTGGGGTGCTGCCTCCGGACGCGGTGCTGATGCCCGGCAAAAGCATCGGTTCACGCAACAGCGAAGGCGGCGAACAGTGGTACTTAATCTCTCGCGCCTCGGCGGTAACGGGCCGTGACCTGCGCACCGCGGAACCGTCCACCGACGAGAATGGGCAGCCGGCGGTCCGCTTTATCCTTACGTCCGAGGGCGGGCGCAAGTTCTACTCCTTCACTTCCGCGCACGTCGGCGACTCCCTGGCGGTGGTTCTCGACAACAAGGTGCAGGAAGTGGCGACGATTAAAGAAGCCATTCATGATACCGGCATCATCAACGGCCGGTTTACCCAGCAAGAGACGCAAGACCTTTCGATGACGCTGCGTTCCGGCGCGCTGCCAGCCAGCATCAAGTATCTTGAAGAGCGCACGGTGGGTCCGTCGCTGGGCGCCGATTCGATTCGTTCCGGCGTTCACGCGGCCATCTATGGCATGCTCGCCGTCCTGGTGTTCATGCTGATTTACTACCGCTGGGCGGGCGTAAATGCGGATATCGCGCTGCTCCTGAACCTGATCATCCTGCTCGGGTTCATGGGCTACTTTGGAGCGGTGCTGACGCTGCCGGGCATTGCCGGGGTCATCTTGACGGTGGGCATGGGCGTGGATTCGAACGTGCTGATTTTCGAGCGCATCCGGGAAGAACTGAGGAACGGCAAGACGCCGCCCTCGGCGGTGGAGCAGGGCTTCAGCCACGCCTGGATCACCATTGTCGATACGCACGTTACGACGATTGTTTCGGCCGC
>JBGPFV010000092.1:0-8400 GCA_041483535.1 Terriglobia bacterium
CGCGCTGGCATGATCTACATCCTGATCAGCGTCGTCATCGGAATCGCCGCCATCAACACCGGAAACAACCTGCTTTATGTTGTTGTCGCCGCCCTGCTCTCGGCCATTCTGGTTTCCGGTGTCGCCTCGGCGCTGGTGCTTCGTAGTCTTGCGCTCGACGTGCGCTTGCCGGAACACGTGTTTGCCGGACGTCCGATGCTGGCGCGCCTGCTCCTCGGCAACACCAGTTCGTGGCTGCCATCTTTTTCCGTGCGCGTGGTTCCCGCTAAGCGCAAGAATAAAGACCACTGGGGTTGGGAAGCCTCGACCTTCGGCTGGCCCCGCAATCGCGCGCCTCAGGACCAGTGGCTTCGCTTGCCCGACCGCCGTCTGCGCCGCATGCGCGAGCAGGCGGAAAAGCCGATCCTGCAAGAATCCGTCTATTTCCCTTTTCTCGCTCCCGGACAAGAACTCCGCGCCGACCTCGAGATGAGCTTCCCAGCCCGCGGCCGCTACTCGGAGAAAAACTTCGGCCTGGCCACGCGATTTCCCTTCGCCTTCCTCATGAAAACCCGGCGCATTAACCTGGCCCGCGAAGTGATCGTCTATCCCGAGGTCGAGTCCACAGAACAGTTCCTCGAAGTTCTTCCCATGGTCACCGGCGAGTTTGAAACCTTTGTGCGCGGACGCGGCAACGATCTGTACCTCATCCGCGACTATATGCCCGACGACTCCGCGCGCCACGTGGACTGGAAAGCGACGGCCCGCACCGGGGCGCTCAAAGTGCGCGAGTTCAGCCGTGAAGATGAACGCAAGCTGCGCGTCGTGTTCGACAATCCCGCGCCCGGAGTGCTGCCGCCCGCCCTGTATGAGCGCGCCGTGCGCCTGGCCGCGTCCCTGGGATGGCACTTCCACCACGAAGATGTCGAAGTCAGCTTCGTCGCGCCGGGATTGGAGCCCACCGAAGACGTCTTTGCCTTTCTGCGATACCTGGCGCTGGTCGAGCCGCAGGAGGCGACCCCGGTGTTCGGTCGTCTTCGTGCGAGTGACGATTACAACGTCATCGTCACCGCCCGCGCCGCCGCCGAGATGCCCGCCGCTTTGGCTGCCAGGTCTTACATCCTTTCATTGGGCACGGGTCGAAAGGCGTAGTCCGTGTGGATGGGGCTTTTGTCCCGTCCCGGCGGGGCGAAATCTCGCCGCCACCCAACTTCAGTTTTTGCTTCCACTCTGTCGATTTTCGACATATACTCCGCGCCGGGGTCCACATAACCAAGCGGTTTTTGCTTCCTTCGTTGCAGACGAATTTGAAGCTGTTCGCCGGGCGCAGTTCTCCAGCCCATGCCCACGGGAGGTGCAAATGTTCATCCGCGATCTGCTCAAGAATCAAGTCACTATATCCGCCGAGGTCCATCAGACCGTGCTGGAAGTAGCCAGCATGATGGCGGAATACCACATCGGCGCCGTACCGGTTCTCGACGGGGGCCAAATGGTCGGCATATTCTCCGAGCGCGACCTGATGAACCGGGTGGTGGTCGCCGGCAAGGATCCCGCCCGTACCCCGGTCAGCCAGGTTATGACCGAAGATCCTCTCACGGTCGCGCCCGACGATCCCCTCGAGACCTGCATGACCCTGATGAAACGGCATGGATTCCGGCATCTGCCGGTGTGCGCGGAACATGACCTGAAGGGCGTCGTTTCTTTGCGCGACATCCTGCTCCACGACCTCGACGAAAAAGACGATGAAGTACGAATGATGCGCGCCTACCTGCATTCCACGCCCGACGCCGGATAGGCGATCGGCTTGCCCTTCCTTTACTTAAGGTTGGCTGAACCGGCGGCGGAAAACTCTGGTTCCACCGAGATCTGGGAAGGCTGGCCGGCACCCCTAATGGTTACCAAAGTTACCTTAGGTGGGTTGACCCCCAAGGTTCCCTGCCTCAGGATAGAGAAGGTCGAGGTGCGGCAGTTTTGGCGGTTGGTCGCTACTCCACCTGCGTGGCCCATGAATTGGCACAGCCAAACCGTCGTTTTTTGCTTGTGGGGCGCGCAACCGATCCTGCAATCGGTGGTGGCGGTGATCTTCTGGCGTCGTAAGCTGCACCGCCAGTTTCCCGCGTTTTTCTTGTTCCTGCTGGTGCAGGTCGCGAATTTTGCCATCACCTTTCCCCTTTGGCTCACCGGCAATGGCAACTTATATTTCTGGTTCTTCTGGCTGGGAGAGGCGGTCAACGCGGTTCTGGGCTTCAAGGTGATTCATGAGATTTTCCTCGACGTGTTCCGCCCCTACCACACGCTGAAAGACCTGGGCACGCTGCTGTTCAAGTGGGCGGGGGTGGTGCTGCTGCTGCTTTCGGTGGTGGTCGCCTTCTCAAATTCTTTGGACCGCGATCCGCTGGTGCACGCCCTTACCACTCTGCAGCGCTCGGTCGGCGTGGTGCAGCTTGGCCTGATCCTCTTTTTGCTTTTGTTTTCGCGCTTTCTGGGAGTATCGCGGAAACAGGTCAGTTTTGGCATCTCTCTTGGCTTTGGGCTCTTTGCCGGTGTGGAGTTGCTGATGCTCGCTTTGAATTCGGGGGGATTTATCGCGCAGGACAGTCTGAACCTGATTGACATGGCGGCCTGGAACCTGGCTATTGTTGTTTGGTTCAGCTACTCGCTCTCCCGCAAAGTCGTGCGCGATGGCGCCGTCAACCGCTTGCAGACCCAGCGATGGGAACAAAGTCTGGCGGATCTTCAACCCCCGGTGGCTTCCGATTCGCTGATCCCGATGTTCGAAGGCATGGTGGAGCGCGCGTTATTGCGCAGCTCGAATCTGGAGGGCGTGGAAGATCATTTTCCGCTCGACCGCCCCGGCCAGCCACCCAAAGCCAACTCCGCGGCGGCCGGTTCCAAGACCCGGCCATAGCCTCGCGGTCCCGAAAACAACCCCATGCAAGAAACCTTGTCAAGAGGATTTTTTGGGCTTTCCGACCCCCTCTGCTCAAAGCCTGAAGCGACGTTATTCGAATCAAACCATTACCTTAAGAAACCAGCGTAAAAGCCGCCTTTATTGCCTGCCGGACGGCATCGTCGATTTTCGGCGCTCCTGCAGTCGCCGCATCGCCCGGTGGGGTCTCCATTAACCCCCCATGAATCAGAAAGTTGCAGGGTTGTGTATAATTCCCGGCACCGGAAGCTGGCAGTGTCACGCCAGTCTTTCGGCAGACCCTAAGAAGAAAGAAGTAAGACAAATGAAACGTTCACTCAGGGCGTTACTGCTACTGGTAGGCCTGGTGGGTACATTTGCGTATGCGGCTGTCCCCAAAGCTCCCGCTCCAACGGGGCCGTTTCCGCTGTGTTCCCCCTATCATCCGAACTGCGGCGCGTAGCCGCGAGATGCACACAACCACTTAGGTAAGATGACGTAAGTATTCAGGTTACGAATGCAATCCTCCGGGCTGGCCTCCGTGGCCAGCCTTATTTTTTTACTTTGCGTTTTTTCCCTCCGTGGTTTCAGGTTTCGTCTTTGCGGCGGCAGCTGGCAGGTTCCCGCCTCCCGATTCTTGTGTATCCTCTCCGGAAGATTTCCCTTCGCCGGTGTCAGTGTTGAGGTTCTGCACGATGATCGAAATGCGGCGGTTCGACGGGTCCAGCGGATTTTTTGCGTTGCGCAGTCGCTGGTCCGCGAAGCCCCGCACCTGCGAGACCTGATCGGCGCGCAATCCCGACTGCTGCATCAGACGCCGTGCCGCATTCGCCCGATCCGCTGAGAGTTCCCAGTTGCTGTAGCTGCCCTGGCCCGTAAATGGTTTGGCGTCGGTGTGTCCCTCGATCGAAAGACGGTTGGGAGCTTTTCCCAGTTCCGCCGCCAGCAAGGTAGCAATCTGCTGTCCACTTTTGTTGAGCGTGGAACTGCCGCTCTCGAAGAACGTTCCCTTCTCCGATTCCAGCAACTCGATGCGCAGGCCTTCCGAGGTGACCGTGATCTCGATGTTGTTTTTCAGCTTGGCGAGGTCGTTGATGCCCTGGATACTCTTTTGCAAGTCCTCTTTCATCTTCGCCATGTCCTGCTTGGCCGGTTGCACCTTCTCGCCGGTTCCGTCCAGTGTGGTTCCGGTCTGCTTGCCGGTTCCGCTGGGATCTTTAAAGTACCCACTAACTGCCACCTGAATGGGCTTGCTGCTGTTCATCAGCCACAAGACGATGAACAGCGCCATCATGGCGGTGACGAAGTCGGCATAGGCCACCTTCCACGCGCCGCCGTGATGGCCGCCATGACCGCCTTTTTTCCTGATGACGATAATGGGCGGTGTGGGCATGGCCGGTGCTTATCCCGCGGCCGGCGCGGCGTCCGGCGCCGCCGCAGCGGCCGCCGCTTCGGTCTTCGCGCCCCGGCAAGCATCTTCCACCGCCTTGAACGAAGGACGCACATGGCCGGGCACGGTTCGCCGCCCAATCTCAACCGCCATGATCGGGGCTACGCCTTTCAGAAAAGCAATCATGGTCACGCGCAACACCAGCAGGAACGCGTGTTCCTCGTCTGCCATCTTGCCCATGCGCGACGCCAGCGGGCCCACCAGCCCGTAGCACAACAGAATGCCCAGAAACGTCCCCACCAGCGCCGCCGCCACTTTGCGTCCAATTTCTTCTGGAGGTCCGCCCATCGCGCTCATCGTGATCACCACCCCCAGCACCGCCGCCACAATGCCCAGGCCGGGGAGCGAGTCGGCCATCGTGCTCAATGACGTCACCGGCTCGCTGGCTCCATGATGATGCACGTCCATGTCCGCCTCCAGCATCTGATCCAGATCGAAGACTTCCACGCCACCGCTCACCGCCATGCGCATCGTGTCGCAGACGAAAGCCACGGCATGGTGATCCTTCACGAAACTTTCGTACTTCGAGAACACCGGGCTCTTGTCCGGTTCCTCGATGTCGGTCTCCAGGGCCACCAAGCCTTCCTTGCGTGCTTTTTGGAGGAGTTCATACATCATCTTCAAGGAATTGGTGTAGTGCTCGGTGCTGTACTTCGAGGACCCAAATGCCCCCATGACTCCGCTCATCATCTGTTTCAGGGTGTGAATGGGATTGGAGATCAGCACCGTGCCCAGCGCCGCCCCGCCGATGATGAGCAGTTCCGCCGGCTGCAGCAGCACCTTGATGTTGCCGTGCTCCATCAGGTAGCCGCCGGCGATGCAGCCGAAAACCACCACGATCCCAATGATCGAAAACATGGAACATCATCCTCGCGCATGTTCAGAATCGTTGGCGGCGCCCGCGGCTGCCGCCTTCGCCGTCGCACTCGAGTGCGAAGGCTTCATCTCTTCGAGAAGGGATTCCAGGTCGCTGCCCGCCGTGGCCATGGTGCAGGACACTTCGCTGGCGATCGGAAAACGGTCGCCCCACCACAACACTTCCGAATGACGCAGCAGGTTCCATACCGTTTCCGCCGTGGTCGCCACCGTCACCGGGCTCGCCGTCGGCAGCACGGCCAGAAACTCGTTCTCTCCCCAGCATCCCAGAAAATATTCCGGATCCAGGCTGTGTCGCAACGTATGCGCCGCGGTACGCAGAAAAGGCACCCCCGACTGTGGACCGTGCTTGGCGCGAAACTCCTCCAGCCTCAGCACTCGAATCCGCAGCACCCCAAAACCGAGATGCGATTTCTCCACTCCCGCCATGCATTCGTTCAGCACGGCTTGCGTCAGACGACGCGACGGAATTCCCGTGGTCGCGTCCAGGCATCCGTACATCGGCGGACCGGACAACTCCTCGCTGTCCACGAACGCTTCTTCCAGCAGAACCGCCGCTCCCCCGATCGTGTCGCCGTACTCAAGTAGCGGCCGCGTGCGGACCCTCACCGTTACCCGGTGCCCATTTTTGTGCAGGTAGTAAGCGGTGCAATGCTGCGGCAGTCCCTGCCGGAGGGCAATCGTTACCGGACAGTGCTCGCCAATCAAGCGGTGGCCCGACCGGTCGCAGGCCTGCACAATTTCTTCCAGGACATGTCCCACCACTTCCTGTCCCAGGTGGCCCGTGAGGTGTTCCGCGCGGCGGTTCCAAAAACGGATCCTCCGTTCCCGGTCCACGAGGTAAATCCCCACCGGCAAGTCTTCCAGCACATGCCGGAACAGCGTCGGGTTGTCGAGAAGACTGGAGAACATGACTGGCCGTACCGTCTTCTAGTTCCATCGGCAGGCAAGACGGGGAACTTCAGAGGCCGAAAGGGTCGCACGATAGGGCGCAGTACGGTCGCACAATGTGGGTCGCATGCCCGGAATTCCATTTAGGATACCGGCCTGCATGGAGCAGACCTTCCTGTGACGATGTAACAAATAGTAAGGACAAGCCGCCCGGAAGAAATGTCGCCCTCCAGTTCACGCCGCCGGACGCGCCCGCGACCCCAACGCACGCGTCAGTTCCTCTTCATCGAAAATCGGCGGCTGGCAGGCGAACCCCGAGCACACCACCGCAAACGATCGTCCTTCGGTTAGCGCGGGAAGATTTGGGATCGTCTCCGCCAAAGCCGGTGGCAGATTCTGCGCCACAACTTTGTCAGCGTCCAAACGCAGAGCCGCCGTATTCAGGGCAAGCGGATGCACGGCGGCCCGATACAGCGCCGCCGCTGCGTCATCGTTTCCGACGACCACCACCTGCGTGTGCGGCTGGATGAACCGGACTACCGCCAGCCCGTACGTGGCCGCAAACATGCCGTGCTGTCCCGCGACCCCGGCATAAAGCTCCAGCGTTTGCTCCGCCTTCTCCCGCCATGAAACATCATTCGTGTAGCCATGCAGACGCAGCAGCGCGATCGCCGCTGCCGAGTTTCCCGCCGGAGTCGGCGAATCCTGAAACGGCTTCCGCCGCGTCCCCAGAATGCCAAGGGCCGTTGTTTCGCCGGAAGCCGCGTTCGCTCGGCGGGTATCGAAGAATCCGCCCGCGACCGGATCGAAGAACCCCGCCACCATTGCCTCCGCAATCGAACGCGCAAAACGGAAGTAGCTCAGGTCCGCCGTCGCCTCGTAAGCGTCGAGACAAGCAATCGCCGCGAAAGCATAGTCGTCGAGCACCCCGGAAAGTTCGCGCCGTTCGGACTTCGGATCCGAGTAAGCCAGCACATGCTGCATCCCGCGCTCCGCATGCCATCCCTCGGAAAGCAAGCGGTCGAGCGAGCGCAGCGCAAAGCGACGCGCCTCCGCCAGATCAAGAACTTTGGCAGCCTCCAGATGAGCCGAAACGCACATCGCGTTCCAGCCCGCATAGATCGTCTTGTCCACATAGGGCGTTGGACGCAGCAATCGCGCTGCGTACAGCTTCTTCCTGGCCGCGCCCAAGAGCGTGTGCGCCCGCTCTTCCGGAATATTCAGCCGCCGCGCAATTTCCTCCACTGAGTTTTGCACGTGCAACACGTTCTTCGCCGGATTGTGAGGCATGTCCCCGGCTTCCTGAATGTCGTAGTAGAGCGCCGCCACCGTCATCTCACCCTCGGTCAACGCCGCTTTCGTTTCCGCCAGAGTCCAGGTGAAATAATCGCCGTCGTCTTCCATCGAGTAGTCGGCATCTTGCGAAGCGTAAAAACCGCCGTGCGCGCGGTCGCTGAGCCATTCATCCATCCAGCGGATGATGTCGCGCGCCACGCCAGCGAAAAACTCATCTCCCGTCGCCTGGTAAGCGTGCACATAGTTTTTCAGCAACTCCGAGTTGTCGTAGCACATCTTCTCGAAGTGCGGAACGATCCAGCGCTCATCCACCGAGTAGCGATGGAAGCCGCCCGCCAACTGGTCATAGACGCCGCCGCGCGCCATTTTCTGCAGCGTGAGAACGAAGATCGTGTGCAGGTCCTCGTCGCCGGCACCGCCGTGGCGCCTACGAGCGTATTGATCCATCACCAGATCGAGCGCCGCTGGATGCGGAAACTTAGGCGCGCTTCCAAATCCACCGTTGACTTCGTCAAACATCTTCCGCGCCGATTCCAAAATCGCGTCAATCACCGTGGGGGATACCTTCCCGCTGTCCGAAGAAAAAGACTCTGCCCGCGCGATCGCACTCTCGACCATCCGCGCCTGCTCCAGCACCTCGCCATGCTTTTCGCGATAAGCCTGAGCGATCGAAAGCAGCACGCGCTTGAAACTAGGCCGCCCGTAAGCGTCCGTCGGGGGGAAGTATGTCCCCCCATAAAACGGCTTGCCGTCGGGAGTAAGAAAAGCCGTCAACGGCCACCCGCCCTGCCCCGTAAGCGAGGCCACGGCCACCTGGTAGCGGCTGTCAATATCGGGACGCTCGTCCCGATCCACCTTCACCGCGATGTAGTGCTCGTTGACGATCGCCGCCACCTCGGCATCGTCATACGACTCGCGATCCATCACATGGCACCAGTGACACCAAACCGCCCCAATATCCAAAAGCACAGGCTTGTTGGCCGCCCGAGCCGCGGCAAAA
>JBGPFV010000093.1:0-8365 GCA_041483535.1 Terriglobia bacterium
CGAATCCCGCTTCTTCCTGAGTAGCGCCGATCAACATGCGCTCGTCGCTGCGCGGGATCAGGTAGACGTCGCGCGTCCACCCCACTGTCCGCACCACATGGCGCACGAGTTTCTTTTCCGGCATGACGACGCACAGCATCTGCCCTTTGACGGGACGCGTCGGGAAACGATGCGGCGGAATCTGCCCCGCCCAGACTCCGGCGCAATTCACCACCAGGCCGGCGGCGAATTGCGTCTTGTTGGTGCGAACGCCGGATGCCTTGCCGTTCACCACCTCGACAGCCAGCACCGGGTCGCCGGACGAAAAATCAACGCCGCGATGTCGCGCCGCAGCGATGGCGGCTGAGGTCAGATGCCGGGGATCGACGCAGCGTTCTTGGGTATACAAGGCGGTGAATTTCGGCGCGGTCGCGTCCGGAGCTCGCAGTGCCGGCTCCAGTTCCGCCAGGGGTCCGGGCAGAGCATAAGCTCGTGTGGTGGCGGGGCTTTGCCCCGCCGGGACGGAACCGAGCCCCATCTCCGCCCGAAAAAGCACCAGCGTCCCTACCGACCGCAGATCGATCTTCAGCCCGGATTCCTCTTCAAGCCCGCGCACGAACTCGGGATACCTCCGTGCGCTCGCCGTCGCCAGTTCCAGCAGCCCGGGCGAGGCGTCGAGGGGGAAGTCGGCCAACATGCCACCCGCGGCCCAGGACGCCTCGCGCCCCGGTTCGCCTTTCTCCACCACCAGCACCCGCAGGCCTTGTTGGTTCAACTCCAGAGCCAGCGAAAGCCCAACGATGCCCGCCCCGATGACGATCGCGTCCCAGTTCTTCACGGCTTTATTCTAGCGGCTGCCCCACATCTCGTGTTTCGAGACGTGGGTGTTCGGTCCGCCCCTGAACCTGAAACGCAATTGACAGCCTTCCCCATCTCACAAACAATAAGCTCTATAGCCCATTTCAACTGGAGACTAACCTCTTATGTCTGAAGGCGAGCAACCGACCGTTTACCACCCCGAGCCGCAGAGCAACGTCGGGAAATGGATCCTTATCGCGCTGGCCGTTGTCTACGTCGGCGCGTCGGCGTTTTTCATTTACGACCAACACGGCAAGCTGCAAAAGGTCACGCAAGATCAAGCCGCCGGCGACAAACAAATTGGCGATCTGACCAAGCGCATGCAGTCCGCCGAAGCCGATTCCGAGACGCTGGCTCAACAGTTGGGTATGACCAAGAAAGAATTGGCCACGCGTGCTGCCGAGTTGCAGCATCAGCAACAAGTCGCATCGGCGCGCATTAAAGCCCAGGCGGAGGAAGAGAAGAAAGATGTGGGCGCCGTTGCCGGAGAAGTAGGCAATGTGAAGACCGACGTCGGCGGCGTCAAGACCGACGTGGCCGCCACCAAGGCGTCGCTCGAGGCGACCATCGCGAAACTGCAGAACACCATCGGCGATCTCGGAGTGCAGAGCGGACTCATCGCCAACACCCGCGGCGATCTGGAAGCCCTCAAGCACAGGGGCGATCGCCAGTACTACGAGTTCACCTTATTGAAGGGCTCCCACCCGCAGGCGTTCTCGACGGTGGCCTTGCAGCTGAAGAAGACCGACCCAAAACGCGGCAGATACACGCTGAACGTCACCGCCGACGACCGAACCATCGAGAAAAAAGACAGGAACCAGAGTGAGCCGGTGCAGTTCTACACCGGACGCGAGCACATGCTGTATGAACTCGTGGTCTGGACCGTGGACAAGAATAAGATCACCGGCTATCTGAGCACGCCGAAGAATGCGCCGTTGCCGATCACCGCAACCCCGCAGTAGCGGCAACTGTAGTAATGAGGTCAGAGGTTAGAGGTCAGATTGCAGAGGTTAAAACCCATCGCACAAACGGTGGTCGGCGATCCCGTGATTTCACTTCTGCAATCTGACCTCTAACCTCTGACCTTCCCATGCTGCCGGCGAACGCGCACACGCTCGTTGAAATCGCACTCCGCACCGGAGTCATCTACTGCCTCGTGCTGCTCGGAATTCGCATCAGCGGCAAGCGGGAAGTCGGCCAGATGACTCCGTTCGATCTGGTGCTTCTCTTGCTCCTGTCGAACTCCGTGCAAAATGCCATGACCGGCCCCGACACCTCGCTGGCCGGAGGCGCCATCGCCGCCGCCACACTCCTCATCCTGAACTATCTTGTGGCCGAGGTTTCCGGCGGCAATCGTCGCTTCCGCAAATATATTCAGGGAGAGCCCAGCCTGCTGGTGCACGATGGCGAGGTCAACCAAGCCCACATGGCCAAAGAGCACGTCAGCATGGACGAACTGCAACGCGCCCTCCGAGAACACGGTGTCGCCACCTACAAAGAAGCGGCGCTCGCGGTGCTGGAAGTGGATGGCTCCATCAGTGTGTTGAAGTACGATGACATCCAGCCGACCGCCACCACCCACCTCAACCGGCGGCGCTTTCTGAAAAAGAATTGATGTAGCGCCGCCGTCCCGGGCGGCTCAGCTTGCCCTGATCGAAGGCGAATGGTTGGGGTCCCACGTCCAAAAGGGTTTACCTCCCCTGTCGGGACCCGAAGCCGAATGCGGCGGATTGACAACTGACTCCCGGCGCTCAAGTCACACAGGTCGGTGATTCCTGTCACGGCGTAATGGTTCGAACCTCACCGATGATTTGGCCTTCGACTCTGAGGCCTCCATGCCAGAAGACCACCACCAAGACTCGGGTGATCAGGACAGCGCCGCTTTGGATCGCCGCCAGTTCGTCAAGATCGGCGCGACTTCGTTGGGCGTGGCCGGCTTAGGCGCCTGCGTGTTCGGATTCCGTTATCTCTCACCCAACGTGCTCTATGAGCCTTCGCCCATCGTCAGCGTTGGCCGGCCCGAGCGTTACACGGTCGGTTCCGTTACGCTCGATCCGCGCTTCGGCATTTTCGTGGTGCGCGCTCCGGAAGGCTTCTACGCCCTCAGCGCCGTCTGTACCCACCTCGGGTGTCTCACAATTTGGAAGGTGGACGCCGGTGTGATCGCTTGTCCCTGCCACGGCAGCACCTTCCGGCGCGACGGAACCGCCATTGCCGGTCCGGCTCCCGCGCCCTTGCCGTGGCTGAAAATGTGGCGCAGCGACGATGGCGATCTCATCGTCGATCGATCAACCCCCTTGCTGGCCCGTTCCGAGTACGTCCAGGCGGAAACTCGTGGCTAGAACGCTGGGCATTCCAGAGGGCGCCCACCTCCACCACCCCTGGCACGCGATTGTCCGCTGGCGGGAAGACTTTCAGCGCATGATGTCGGCGCGCGTGCTTGAATCGCAACTAGGCTTCCGCGTGACCTGGTATCTCGGCGCTCTGACCCTGGGCTGTTTCACCATTCAAGTCACCACCGGCCTGTTGCTGATGCTGTACTACCACCCGTCCATTCCCCAGGGCTATGCCGACATGAAAGACCTGGAGTTTGTGGTCTCCTCCGGCTACATGTTGCGTAGTCTGCACCGCTGGTCGGCGCACGCCATGGTTTTCCTCGTCTTCATGCACATGGCCAAGGTCTTTTATCGCAAAGCCTACAAACCGCCGCGCGAATTGAACTGGATCATCGGTGTATTTCTGCTGCTGGCCACACTGTTATTGAGTTACACGGGCTATCTGCTGCCCTGGGATCAGTTGTCTTATTGGGGCACCACGGTAGGAGCGAACATTATTTCTTCGATTCCAATCGTGGGTGCCAACCTGCGCTTTTACCTGCTCGGCGGCCACACCGTAAATGCGAACGCGTTACTGCGGTTCTACGTTTTGCACACCATGATCTTTCCGCTCTTGGTTATCGCTCTGATTGCAGTTCATCTTTGGCGCTTACACGAAGACGGTGGAATGTTTGACCTGGACAAGAACGGGAACCCACTCGTGCCCGAGCACAGCCCGCTGGCGATGGCCGACGCGCCGATCCGTCTGGAAGAGGAAAAGACTCACTCCTACGGCGAATTGCTGTTCCGGGAAATCATTGGCATCGAAGCGCTCACCGTGGTTCTGTTTGTCATGGGATTGTTGTGGAAGGCGCCGCTCGAGGAACTGGCAAATCCTCTGCACACCCCCAATCCCGCGAAGGCGCCTTGGTACTTCACCGGCGTCCAGGAGTTGCTGCACTACTTCCCTCCTTTCGTGGCGGGGATCATTCTTCCGACGCTCATCGTGAGCGGCCTGTTCTTTGTTCCTTTTTTGCCGTTTTTCGATAACGTCACCACCCACAAAGCGAATCAATGGTTTCGCCGCAAGCCGGTGCGGATGGCCATCGCGACCGCTCTCATCCTCGTGCTGAGTGTGCTGCTCGTACGCGTGCATGCCTGGGATGCACTGCTTCCCGCCTTGGTCGTTGCGGTGCTTCTGTTGTTCGCGAGCGAGTCGGCGTCGCAGCCGGCCGCAGGTTTCCGAAGTTGGCTGAGTTCCAGGCCGCTTTCCTTCTGGATCATGACCCTGTTCCTCATGGAAGCCGTTGTTCTGACCAGCGTGGGCACGTTATTCCGCGGTCCAAGCTGGACGTGGGTTTGGCCCTGGAGGGGCTGAGTGAGTCTGAGCAAGCAATTCGGTCGCGTCGCACGCTTTTTTGTCGGCACTGCGCCGCGCCGCTTCGCCTCGGTGAGCGTCCTGTTGGCGCTGGTCTCGGCCATTGCCCCCACCCAAGATCTCTTCAGCCAGTGGCGTCACTACCAACGTCTCTATGTGCAGTTGATCCACAACCGCCCGGATGCGGCTCGCCTCGCGCGGCGTTTCCAAAGTGGTATCCATCAGATATGGATTCCCGAGCAGCGCGTGGTCGATCGCTGTACCACCTGCCACGTGGCTTTGCAGGAAACCAGCTTAGCGGATGTGCGCAAGGAGCCCTTCCGCCCGCATCCTCCGATGCCCCACTCGCTCACGGACTTCGGATGCGTCGTCTGCCATCACGGGCAGGGAGCAGCCACCACCGTCGAAGAATCGCATTACAGCACCAAGGCGTGGGAACAGCCGATTCTGCCGGCGCGATACACCGAGTCGTCGTGCGGCCAATGCCACATGGATGTGCTGAAAGGAACTCCCCGCCTCAACCAGGGCCGCCTCTTGCTCGCCCGCTACGGTTGCGCCCACTGCCATGCCATCACTCAGCCGGATGGAACGTTGGTGGTTCCCGTGGACGAGCCGCCCTCGCTGGAACACGTCGCGGAAAAAACATCGCGCGAGTGGATTTTTGCCTGGATCAAGAATCCGCAAGCCTACGCCGCCTCATCCACCATGCCGAACTACAGGTTCAACGACCAGGAAGCGTCGGATATCGCTTCCTTCCTGGTGGCGCAAAGCACGCCTTCGGAAAACTCGCACAAGGAGATGAAGAGTGTAGCTCTGCCCTCGGGCGACGAAGCCTTGCTGGCCGGCAAGAGCTTGTATGGCACCCTGTTTTGTTCCTCGTGCCATGCCATCCAAAACGCTGCTGGAAATCTGGTTGGCGGAGACCTCGCGCCGGAATTAACCCGCGTCGGCAGCAAGGTAAGTCCAGACTGGCTTCGCCGGTGGCTGCAAACTCCTCAGGGCTACGATCCCAAGACCCGCATGCCGCGTTACCGCTACGACGAGAAACAGGTCGCATTGTTGTCGAGTTTTCTGCTGAGTAAGAAGGACGATGACTTCCTGGCCAACGTTCACCTCCCCGAGTCCGACGCTCAGAGCATAGCGCGCGGCAAGAAACTCGTCGCCGACTACGGCTGCACCGCCTGTCATCGCGTCAACGGAGTGATTCCGCCGGAGAGTTTTGCCCCCGATCTTTCGCGCATCGGCAGCAAGCCGCTCTTTGAGGTGGGCTTCATTCGCGGCATGCCCGAAACCTTGCCCGACTACATCGCGGGCAAGATCCACGATCCCCGCGCCTTCGGCCCCGCGCTGAAGATGCCGACCTTCAGCCTGACCGACGCGCAGGTGGAGAGCCTGACTACTGCACTTCTGGCACAGACCGATCGCGCCGTAACCATGCCTCCGGAACTGGTGCGCTCGACCAGTCATGCCAAGTACCATCCCGGTGGAGATGCCGGCCGGTTGATGGAAGACCTGCGCTGCCAGAGTTGCCATACCATCAACGGCAACGGCGGAGACATGGCTCCCGACCTGACCTTCGAGGGAAGCGCGGTGCAACGCCAATGGCTGTTGGATTTCATGAACAATCCCAACACCCTGCGTCCCATGCTCATTCGCAGAATGCCCAAATTCAACTTGAGCGATGCCGAGATCAAGAGTCTTTCGGATTACATGCTGTCCGCATATCAGGCATCCGGCTTCGATTCGCAGGCGCTGGAAGCAAGTGCTCTGAATGCCGATGCCGCCGCTCGGGGCAAGCAACTTTTCTATACCAAGTACGCGTGCCAGGCCTGCCACACCGCCGACTTCAAGAAAGACAAGGGCTACGTAGGACCCGCGCTCGCGGGCGTGGGAGACCGCTTGGCTCCAGTCTGGATTTACAAGTGGCTGAAAAATCCGAACGCTCTCACTCCGGGCACCATGATGCCGAATCCCAACCTGCCGGACAACGAGGCGCGCGACCTCACTGCCTTCCTGGTTACGTTAAAGGCCCATCGGAAGGGAGGCGCGAAATGATACGCACTGCGATTTGCAGCCTGATTCTTATTCTGATGCTGTCGGGCTGCACCAGACGCCAGGCTGCCGCGCCGTTGCCCGCTCCCAAAGCCTACGGAGCCCAGATCGTGGAAGTCAGCGGTGGAAAGCAGATCGCTGGCGTGGGCTCCAAATTGTCCGACCCGCTGGTGGTGCAAGTGAACGGCGCGGACGGAAATCCCGTAGCCGGGGCGCTGGTGTCATTCCGCTGCGCCGGCCTCGCATTCAATCCGCCGGATGCGCTCTCCGATTCCAGCGGGCAGGTCAGTACGGTCGTGCAACTCGCCGGCATTCCCGGCAGCTACCAGGTTCTCGCCGAGACGCCCAAGTCCGGCGGAGGAGCGGCGACGGTCGCTTCGCGTGAGATTGCGCTAGGCTACCAGGAGAAACTGGGCAAAGCGGTGAGCGAGAAATACTGCACCGTCTGTCACGATCCCGAATCGACGCCGGAACGCGTTTCCAACTTTGACAACCTGACCCCTCCCGCCCCGCACCTGTTCACGGACGGAAACACACTCAACCCGATGTCGGATAGTGACCTGATCAAGATCATCGCGGATGGCGGTCCCGCCCTGGGAAAGTCTCCCCAGACGCCAGCCTATCGAAACACCCTGACCATGGCCGAGATCAAGGCGTTGGTGGCATATCTGCGGGCCGTCGCTGATCCTCCATACCCTGGTGCGGCCGGCAAATAGCTTCGCATCCGTAGTCGACCTTTACGGCCGACCTTTACGGATGCGTCATCTTCTCCGGCTTAACGAGCGAATCGAATTCCTCACCCGTAAGATATCCCAGCTTCAACGCCGCCTCGCGCAGGCTCGAGTGCTCGACGTGCGCCGTGTGCGCAATCTGCGCCGCCTTGTCGTATCCCACCTTCGGAGCGAGCGCCGTGACCAGCATCAGCGAATTCTTCACGTACCAGTCCACCTTGGCGCGATCGACTTCAATACCCTTGACCATGTACTCCACGTAGCCGTGGCAGGCGTCGGTGACCAGCGTGACCGAGTGCAGGAAGTTGTAAATGATCACCGGCTTGAACACGTTGAGCTCAAAGTTGCCCAACGCTCCGGCGAATCCCACCGCCGCCGTCGCTCCGTGAACCTGCGCGCAAACCATAGTCATCGCTTCGCATTGCGTGGGATTGACCTTGCCCGGCATGATGGACGATCCCGGCTCATTCTCCGGAATCGAAAGCTCGCCGAGGCCGCACCGCGGACCGGAAGCCAGCCAGCGAATATCGTTCGAGATCTTCATCAGCGACGCGGCCAAAGTCTGCATAGCGCCCTGAGCAAACACGATCTCATCGTGGGCGGAAAGTGCGGCGAACTTGTTGGGATGCGAGCGGAAGGGAAGTCCCGTCAGTTCGGCAATCTTCTTGGCCGCGCGCTCGGCAAATTCCGGATGCGCGTTCAGCCCCGTGCCCACCGCCGTCCCGCCGATGGCCAGATCGTAAAGCCCGTCCAGCGCCTGCTCCAGTCGCCGGATGTCGCGCTCCAACAGAGCGGCCCAGCCGCCCATTTCCTGTCCCATGGTCAAAGGCACAGCATCCTGCAGATGGGTGCGTCCAATCTTCACCACTCTTTCAAATTCCTTAGCCTTGGCCGCAATCGCATCGCGCACGGTCTTGATCGCCGGAATCAGCGCGTTCTTCACCCGCTCCGCCGCCGCGATGTGCATCGCCGCCGGAAACGTGTCGTTCGACGACTGCGACATGTTGACGTGATCGTTCGGATGCACCGGCTTCTTCGATCCCATCTCCCCG
>JBGPFV010000094.1:0-8359 GCA_041483535.1 Terriglobia bacterium
ACTTCAGGGTGATTCGTAGTAATCGAATTGGCCACGTTCTGCAGTAGCATGGTCTTGCCGGCCCGCGGAGGCGAGACGATAAGGCCGCGCTGTCCCTTGCCCAGCGGCGTCAGCAGGTCCATGACCCGCGCGCTGATATTCTCTTTCACGGTTTCCAGCTTCAGCCGTTCTTGCGGATACAGCGGCGTCAGGTTGTCGAACAGAATCTTGTTGCGCGCCTCGTCGGGCGACTCGAAATTGACCGCCTCGATCTTGACCAGCGCGAAATATTTCTCGCCCTCATGGGGCGGGCGCACCTGGCCGCTGATGGTGTCGCCGGTTTTCAAGTCGAACTTGCGGATTTGCGATGGCGACACGTAAATGTCGTCCGGCCCAGGCAGGTAGTTGTAATCGGGCGAGCGCAGAAAGCCGTAGCCGTCAGGGAGGATCTCCAGCACACCTTCGGCGAAGATGTGCCCTTCTTTTTCACTTTGCGCCTGCAGGATCTTGAAGATGAGGTCCTGTTTGCGGAGTCCGCTGGCGCCCGGGAGCTCCAAGGATCGGGCGATCTTGGTCAGCTCAGTAATGTTTTTTTCTTTCAGTTCTGCAATGGTCATATTTACCTACGTGGGTTTTCTTCTTCGGGAGGGATTTTCGTTTTCTCTCGCGGGGATGGATTGCTTTGCCGCCGTGCGGGCACACGGCGGAGCTGCTTAAGCAGCTCGCCGTTGTGCTTCGGCAAAGTGTTCGGGTTCGCTCAGGATGTCATGACGTTCCGCATCGGCGATTTTGTCAAACACCTGATTCATGGTTTCCTGAATGCGGGTGTTCGGCTTATGGAACCGCCGCGTCGCCTTCGAGGCCAACTGGCAGAGCATATACCGGTTCCGCAGAGTATGTAGAGCGTCAAATACACGATCGGAGCGCATGTTCATCGTTCTCCTTGCAATAGGGATAATTTAAGCCACGATCCCATCGTCCGCCCGGTGGGTGATGGTCGACTACGCTAGCCAAGCTGTAACGCGTGCCGGATGCAATGGGATTTGCCAGAATTACCCAAGATAGATGCCCCGCCCAACCCAAAAGTTGCTTATTCTTTATGGAGTTGCCACAACACGGGCGGAGGTTCAGAAGGACCGGCAGAAACTGCTTTGATGTCCTGAGAACGTCTAAGTATAACAAACCGCTAGGGAAGGTCAAGAAATATTTACAGCCCGTCGGATACCCTCCCGGCACCCGCTGCACCTGTCGGAAATCCAGCCCCGGAGGGGCGTCCGAGCTTAGCCCAGCGCTTCAGCGCTGGGAAAAAATGGAAAGGGGATTAAAGTCCCGGAGGGACGACCGAAGTTCTCACCACCCTTTAGGGGCTGGGTTCGGTCCCGCGCTCCGCCTACTTCAGCGCGTTCAGCCGCGCCGAAAGCCGCGACTTATACCGCGAAGCCGTGTTCTCGTGCAAAACGCCCTTCTGGATTGCCTTGTCGAGCGCCGACACGGTTTGCCGGTAGGTCTGGCCCGCTGCCGCTTTGTCGCCCTTTTCCAGGCTCTCGCGCAGGCTCCGCAGAGCGGTGCGCAGCTGCGAAGAGTTGGCCCGGTTGCGGACGGTTCGCTTCTCTGTCTGACGGGCGCGTTTCAGCGCCGAAAAATGATTCGCCATGTGGCTTGATTACCTTTGTTTGTCCTGGATTGTGCCAGGAAGATATCGGTGGGAACCGAAAATAGTATTCTACGGGAGCAAGTCGCGCCCGGTCAAATAGATATGAATTCGCCCCAGAGTCCAATCGACCGCCTGAAGGTTCTCATCAACTCCTCCACCCCAATCGTCGTCATGGAGACGGTAGAAGAAGTCAGCGCGCTAACGCTGGTGCGCACCGCCTGCTCCGAGCTGAATCTAGCAGTCTTTGAATGGACCATCGCCGACGGCCTCGTCCGCTCCGGCAGCGGTGTCGCCGCTCCGCAGCCGGTTCAGGCGCGGGGCACGATTCCGCAAGGCAATAGCGAAGCCGACCGACTGGCGCGAGCCGTGCTGCCGTCGGTTGGTTCCGATTCCGCCGCCGGTCCGAGGACCGCCATGTACAACACCGCCGACCCCGTGCAGGCGCTCGCCAACCTCGAGACCATGACCATCGAGGCCGTCTTCGTGCTCAAAGATTTCCATCGCCACATGGATAACCCGGTCGTGGTGCGCCGCCTGCGCGACGTAGGCCAGAAATTCTCCGCCAATCGAAGAACCCTGGTGCTAACCGCACCCGCCATCGAGATGCCGCCCGAGCTAGCGAGCCTGGTGGAATTTCTAGATCTGCCGCTGCCCGACCGCGACCGCCTCCGCGAGATCATCCGCGAAACCTATACCCGCCTCGCTGGTACCCACACTCTGAAACTCCAGCTAGACGCCAACGGCGTGGACGCGATGGCCGCGAATCTCCGCGGTCTGACCGAAGAAGCCGCCGAACGCGCCATCTCGCAGACGGTAGTTGGACGCCTGGCGCTCTCACCCGAGTGCATCACCGACGTACTGGACGCCAAGAAAGCGCAGCTGAAGCGCTCCGAAATGCTGGAGTTCGTGGACGCGACCGACACCATGGCCAGCGTAGGCGGCCTGGAGAACCTGAAGCGCTGGCTCGAGCAGCGCCGGGGCTCCTGGGACGACCAGGCCCGCCAGTTCGGTCTGGACCCGCCGAAAGGCGTAATCATTCTCGGAGTGCAAGGCTGCGGCAAAAGTCTCTGCGCCAGAGCCGTAGCCGGAGAATGGAAACTGCCCCTGGTAAAGTTCGACACCGCCGCCGTCTACGACAAATTCATAGGCGAAACCGAAAAGCGAATCCAAAAAGTGTTCCGAGTAGCCGAGGGCCTGTCCCCCTGCGTCCTGTGGATCGACGAGCTGGAAAAAGTCTTCGCCGGAAGCGGCCCCGATTCCGCCTCCGCCGACGCGGGCGTCTCGTCGCGCCTGCTGGCGTCGTTCCTCTCCTGGATGCAGGAGCGCAAACCCGCCGTCTTCGTAGCCGCCACCTGCAACAACGTAACCGTCCTGCCGCCAGAGCTGATCCGCAAGGGACGCTTCGACGAGCTGTTTTTCGCGGACCTACCCAACGCCGCCGAGCGCAAACAAATCTTCTCGATCCAACTAACCAAGCGCAAACGCAATCCCGCCGGCTACGATCTGGATCGGGTGGCAGAAGCGGCCAAAGGCTTCTCGGGAGCGGAGATAGAGTCCGCCGTCCAAACCGCCCTATACGCGGCCTTTGCGCGCAAGCAGGAATTGGCGAGCGAAGACCTGATCACCGCACTCTCGTCCACCGTGCCGCTGTCGATCACACGGGCCGAAGAAATCGCTCAGTTACGGGCTTGGGCGAAAGAGCGGGCGGTGTGGGCTAGCGTGCCAGAAGCAAGGCGCGAGGGCGTGTGACCAGAGGCTTCCGCGTGATTCGCAGAATGTGATCTAGCCAACCCTCGTCGTGAGCGCAAACTGTTTACGTCAATCATGATGGAACCCGGCGAAATTCGGCGTAAAGTGCGAGTCATGAAAAGTGGCCTCTTCACCATGCTAATGCTGCTCGCGGTCTTGTCTGCCGCGCAGAAAACACCCATCCGGCGAACGCCGAAATTCCGGTGGGGGCAGGGCCAGCCGCAAGAACTTGATAAGACACTCGCCGACTACCACAACATCAGTACAGGAGACCGAGCTGCGCTCCTCCACGCGTTCACACGTGAATTCAACGATTATCCGACTCCGCCGAGTCCGATGGAGCGGGCAGAACAGACGCTTGTGAAATTGATTGACCTAAACGGCGACGGGATCCCTGAGGTGATCGCGCAGCCGATTGGCAATATTTGCGGTGCGGCTAATTGTCCGTTGTATGTTTTTCAAAAGACCGGCACGAACTACCGAGTGATATTGGAAAAAGGGGCTGCCCAGACTGTGACTGTTCAGAGAACCCGGACCAACGGCTACCTAGACGTGGTGGTGGGTATGCATGGCTCTGCAACCGAAGAGGGTCTATTTGTATACCAATTCAGAGAAGGGCGATATCGACGAACACATTGCTACAACGAATCCTTTGAGGAACTAGGCAAGGACGGTGAGGTCCACGAGCTTGAAAAACCCCGAATCACACCCTGCCAATAGTAGATAGTAGTTTGTTGAAACATCGCGATAGCACTCGCCATCCCAATAGGTCACTTGCCTGTCGGCTGCCCTGACAGCGCTCTGCCTAAAGCACTGACTTCAGGCGGAGATCCCCGCCGCCCGCTGTGCCTCGCCCCACTCTGTTTCCAAACCCAATTCGGCGATGCACCTGACCAAGTAAGCTTGAAGCGCCAAGATAATTCTCTGGAGTACATCCTGGATGTTCATCGGAGCCAGGCGGGCAAGGGCGCGGGAAAGAACGCCCGCCTCAACAATTCTCGTGCCATTTGCGCTTCGGTCCAGTCGGGATGATCGCGCCGTATGCCTTCCTTCGCTATCTCTCGCATGAACATGCTCATCTCGTATGCCAGCATCATCCGCTGTTCTCCCGACATGGCGCGTAGAATTTCAAGCTGGCGGGCCCTCGCCTCAGGGGTTGTATCGGTGATCGCCACGGCGAAATGTTAGCACGCATCCCCGCAGGCCGCTCCCTTACACTCGGCTGAACATTTCCAGAAGCGTCGCGGAAACGTCCTGCGCGGTTTTTGACGACACCGATCCGAGTATCTTCACCAATCGCTGCCGGTTCACGGCACGGAGTTGGTCCAGGGCCACCTGCCCTCGTTTCCCCTGAAATCGTACCGCTACCCGCGTGGGATAGGGGCGCGTGACCGTGGTCATGGGAGCGACGATGACGGTTCGCAGATGCTGGTTCATTTCATCGGGTGAGATGACCAAACAAGGACGAGTCTTCTGAATCTCTGCCCCCTGCGTGGGATCGAGGACTACCAGCCAGACCTCATCCCGCTGCGCCCCGCTTACCACCGCCACTCCTGATGGTCGAACTCGTTGGGTTCCGTGACTTCCAGCATGAGTTCGTCGTGCGCGGCGGGGCTTGAGGCGCGGAACGCATCGTCCCAACCCTGGCGTGGCTGGCGTCCAGGGGAGATGATCAGGCAATCGTTTCTGACCCTCAACTCGACCGTCTCGCCCAGCCCGCATTGCTCGATGAAAGGCTTGGGTATGCGAACGCCACGAGAATTGCCAATGCGAACCAGTTCGGTCTTCATACGGGAAATACCTCAGTAATTACATTGTAATCACTTGAGAGCGCGTCTGCAAGAGCCACGGCCAGAGGTTTCCACGCTCATGTAGGATGGGCGCCTTCGCCTGTTTCTTAGACTAAACCCCTCTCCCATTGACTCCCCCGCCCGCCCGCGCTACGCTTAAATCAAATGATGGCTGTCCGCGCCAAACTGGCGCGCGTTCCGGAACCTTCCACCCTGACACACAATTCTTGCGTGCAAAGACCGGACGCCCCGATCCAGTTCCATCGGCCAGGGAACGACCATCCCCACAGGGCCCCCAGGCTGCAGGAGGCAGCGGCATAACCCTGAATGAAAAAAAATATTGCACTCACCCCCGACATCGAGACCCTGTTCGGCACCCGCGATGAAAATCTCCACGTGCTCGAAGACGGCCTGAACCTCAATATCGATCTGCGCTCCGACCGCATTGAGCTCGAAGGCGCGCCTCGCGACGTAGCCCGCGCCGAACAGCTATTCACCGACTACGAACACCTGCGGAAGTCCGGCCACCAGTTCCTGAACGGCGACCTCGGCAGCATGTTGCGCATGGTGGTCAGCGACCCGAACGCAACTCTCCGCGGACTCGCCGAAGCCGGCCGCCAGCGTTCTTTTGGACGCCGCACCGTCCAGCCCAAAAGCCCCAACCAGCGCCGCTACCTCGAAGCCATCGAACAGCACGACATGGTGTTTGGCGTCGGCCCCGCCGGCACCGGCAAGACCTATCTCGCCGTGGCCATGGCCATCTCGGCCTTGCTGAATAAGCAGGTCAACCGCATCATCCTGGCGCGCCCGGCGGTCGAGGCCGGCGAGCGTCTCGGCTTTCTCCCCGGTACTTTGCAGGAGAAGATCGATCCCTATCTGCGTCCCTTGTACGACGCCCTCTTTGACATGCTCGAGCCCGAGCGCGTCGAGCGCTATCTGGAAAAAAATATCATCGAGATCGCGCCCATCGCCTTCATGCGCGGACGCACCCTGAACGATTCCTTCGTCATTCTCGACGAGGCGCAGAACACCACCTCCGAACAGATGAAGATGTTCGTCACCCGCCTGGGATTTGGCTCCAAGGCGGTCATCACCGGCGACGTAACGCAAATCGACTTGCCCACCGCCCGCCGCAGCGGACTGATCGAAGCCGTCGAAATTCTGCAAGGCGTCAACGGACTCGCCTTCGTGCACTTCGACGAAAGCGACGTGGTGCGTCATCACCTGGTGCAGAGGATCATCCGCGCCTACGATGACCACAAAGCAAGGCTGGCGGAGCAGCAATTGTCGCTGCTCGAACCCAAGTCCGAACCGAGGTCGGTCGCGCCGTCGAACATTGCCGATTCTGCTCCACGGCCAACGCCTTTGCCGTCGCCAGAAGAGCCGCACCTGCGCAATTAGCGCAACAAAAATTCGGCTTGTCATCCTGAGCGAAGCGAAGGACCTGCTTTCTTGTCAGTGCAATAGACAGCAGGTCCTTCGCTTCGTTCAGGATGACAGTATGGTGGCAAGGTGATCATCTTTCAAAAGCGCGTCGCCGACCTGACCGAGCTAGCGCTCTCCCGCTTCGTGGCGCGCGCCCGCCGCGCCGCCGGTTTGAAAGGTCTGGTCAACGTGCTCCTAACTTCGAGCGCCGAGATGAAGTCTCTGAACCGCCGCTTCCGGGGAAAAGACAAGCCCACCGACGTGCTTTCGTTTCCCGCCGAGCCCGGCGCCCAAAAACAATTCGCCGGCGAAATCGCCATCTCGGTCGAAATCGCAACCAAAAATGCCTGGGCGCTCCGGCACTCGCCCGCCGAGGAAGTGAAGATTCTCGTCTTGCACGGCGTCTTGCATCTGCGCGGCTACGATCACGAGTGCGACAATGGAAAGATGGCCAGGCGCGAAAAACAGTTGCGCGCGAAACTTCACCTTCCGCTCGGACTCATCGAGCGTGCCGGGAGGAAGCGCTAGCCATAGCCTGGCAATAGCAATAACTAATGATCGGCGTCGGCATAGCTCTCGTGCTCCTATTCGGCCTGTTGACGCTGGTCTCCTACGTCGACCGTCTTTACCAGGAGCTCGGCAAATTCCTCTCCCGCGAATTTCAGGACAATATCGACGCCTTCGAGCAGATCGTCGAGCCGCGCCTCGGAGTGACCCGCACCCGCGCCTCGCTCTCCATGGCCATTCTCACCCAACTGGTCACGGCCGCCATCGCCATGATCGTCGGCTTCACCGTCTTTCGCGACCGCGCCTGGAGCATCAACGAAGTCCTCGAAGCCACCCTCAGCCTGATCCTGATCATCATCATTTGTAATCGCCTGCTCCCCTTCGTCTTTTTCTCGCGAACTCAGGGACGCTGGCTCCAGCACTGGACGCCGCTCTTGCGCGCGCTCATCTACCTCGTTCTGCCCGTGACCATGGTGCTCGGATTCTGCCAGTCCGTCGCCGCCCTCACCCGCGAGCACGCCGACCCGACGCCGGAAACTTCCTCCGAAGCCGTCGATGCCTTGATTGAAGCGGGACAGGAAGAAGGCATCATCCAGGAGGGCGACCGCGACCTGATCCAATCGGCGGTCGAGTTCAGCGGCAAGACCGTTCGCGAGGCCATGAAGCCCAGGCCCGAGATCGTGGCTGTCCCCGCCGACTGCACCCTCGAGCAGGTGGTCGAGTTGCTCCGGGGCAAGCATTTCTCCCGCATCCCCGTCTACGAAGGCTCGATTCATCACATCAAAGGCATTCTCCACACCCAGGACGTGCTGCAAGTCCCCGACTCCGAGGCGCACACCCGCACCGTCGCGACCCTGATGCGGAAGGATGTGCACTTCGTCCCGGAAAGCAAGTTAGTAAGTGATCTGCTGCGCGAGATGCAGCGCAGTAACGTCCGCATGGCCATCGTAGTGGATGAATACGGAGGCGTAGCCGGCCTGGTAACCATCGAAGACCTGGTCGAAGAGATAGTCGGCGAAATCGGCGACGAACGCGAGAAAGCGCAGATCGTGCGGGAGAACGACCATTCCTACATCGTCCCCGGCAACATGGATGTCGACCACCTCGACGAACTCTTCGGCATGCGCCCCGAAGGCCGCGAATCCTCCACCATCGCCGGCCTGGTCAGCGAACTCGCCGGACGCATTCCCAAGAAAGGTGAAGTCGTCGAAGACGAAGGCCTGCGGTTCGAAGTCCTCGATGCCACCGACCGCCG